>CAZIHC010000061.1:0-10072 GCA_964538605.1 uncultured Herbinix sp.
ATGAATGATTTTGTATATTATACACCGACAAAGGTATATTTCGGCAGAAATTCGGATGATTTAATCGGAGAAGTTTTAAAAGAGTATGGGTACAAAAAAATCCTTCTTCATTACGGCAGCGGCAGCGCAGAAAAGATCGGCCTTCTCGGAAAGGTAAGAAAAAAACTGGATGAGGCAGGTCTTAAATACGTGGAACTCGGTGGAGTGGTGGCAAATCCGAGAATTGACCTGATTAGAGAAGGTATCGAATTTGCAAAGAAGGAAAATGTGGATTTCATTTTAGCCGTAGGAGGAGGCAGCGTTATAGATTCTGCGAAAAGTATCGGTATGGGACTGGCAAACAATATGGACCCGTGGGATATGATAATTAATCAGATTAAACCGACCAGGATGTTTCCTGTTGGCGTTGTACTTACCATTGCGGCTGCCGGAAGTGAAATGAGCCATTCACATGTGGTTACAAATCCCGAAAATCATTTAAAACGTTCATTAAACCACGATTTGCTAAGGCCCGTTGTCGCCTTTATGAATCCTGAAAATACATTTTCCGTATCCAAATATCAGACAGCCTGCGGTATTGTAGACATATTAATGCATACTTTCGAGCGTTATTTTACACCGGATGAGGACAACGATCTGACCGACCGGATTTCGGAAGGCCTCATGGTGGCCGTAAAAAATGCGGGATTAACAGCCATAAATGAACCTGATAATTACGAGGCCAGGGCAACTCTGATGTGGGCATCCAGCCTTTCCCACAACGGTCTCACAGGCTGCGGTAAAACCGCACCTTTTCCGGTCCATAAACTTGAACATGATTTCAGCGGCCTGTTTGACGTGGCTCACGGAGCAGGGCTTGCCGTATTGTTCCCTGCCTGGGCAAAATACATCTATCATTATGATATAAGAAAATTCAGCCAATTTGCCAACCGGGTCATGGGAATAGAAATGGACCATGAGCATCCGGAAAAGACGGCATTAAGGGGAATTGAAGCCCTGATAGAGTATTTTAAAACCATCGGTATGCCAACCACTATGAAGGAACTTGGCATAAATCCTTCGGATTATGAGAGAATTGCCGATATGACCACGAACGGTGGAAAGATTCAAATACAATCCTACATCCCTCTTACCAAGGAGGATATTTTAAAAATTTACCGTCTGGCAGAGTAGGAAATATAAAGTTTCGGGATGAAGGTGATGGAATGTTTTTCATATTTGGCATTTCAAACGGAGAAAAAGAACTAAAATTTAATCAAACCATGATTTGCTCCAGATGCGGCCGATACGGAAGACTAAATGTATATATGACATATATGTATTTTAGCCTCTTTTTTATACCTTTGATATTTTGGAACAGAAAATATTATGCCAAAAGCACCTGCTGTAACACGGTATATTCCTTGGATCCTGACATAGGCAAAAAAATAAGAAGGGGAGAAGAAGTTAATATTACTGAAAATGATCTGGAACCGATAGGCGGATACGGACAGGATTTTGCCGGATTTTGCCCAAGCTGCGGTTATCACACCGAGCCGGATTTTGAATACTGTCCTAAATGCGGAAGAAGATTATAAGAATTTTAATCAGCCGGTATTCAAAAGAAGGAATAAATTCAGGATTTAAGCGTATCTTTTACTAAGTATTGATTTAGCCATAAGAAGTATTAGGCTTAAAAAGCTTGGTATGAATAGAAGCAACGGCATAAAATATAGTCTTCAGGAACGGATTTTCAGAAACAACGGCACACTTGCTTCCTATCCGTTTGTTGTATCGGGAGGAAGCAAAGAAGAACGGGATGCCTTGAATGAAATAATCATGGGAGATATTAATAAAATAATTAGCTTATATTCTGCCAACACTTTTTTGCCGCCGGCCAAAGATACGGATCTTTATTTAAGGGACACCCTGAATATCGGTTATGTTATCATGCGCAACGACGACTATTATCTTAGCATTTTTTATACTGCGGATTTTTTTAGTCCATACGGGGCTTATCCGACACAGATGGTCTATACAACCAATATAGATTTGCAAAGTATAAAGCGGATAAAATTGACTGATTTAATTACGGTGGACGATAGCTTTATAAATGAAGTCTTATCGGGCAATCCTGTTAACGTAAATCCCGATTATATCCAGGGGATTAAGGATTATTTTCAGGGGCTGGGTTCGGATGTTATAAAGAGAGGTTTTGCTTTTGCAGATATAATCGGACCCGGCAATTTTTTAGGTATATTCAGTTATCTTAAGCCGGATGTGATAGGCATAAGCATAGCTTTGCCGAATTATCTGGGGAGTCATGCAGAGTACGAAATAAAATGACTGCCTAAGACAAACAATAATTGCTTGCCACCTTAGGCAGTCATAAATTTATGTAAATTATGGGGATATCACTGTTTGTTTAAATCTTTTTCATTCAATATCTTTTTCAGTTCATCCATAAAGGTATTGACGTCTTTGAATTCACGGTAGACCGACGCAAACCTTACATAGGCTACCGGATCAAGTTCCTTTAATTTATCCATAAGGATTTCACCGATTACGTAACTTGGAATTTCCTTTTCTTCCATATTAAATATGGTTGATTCAACTTCGTCGACCAAAGCCGTAATCTGATCGACCGATATCGGTCTTTTATGGCAGGACCGAAAAACACCCGCCTCTATTTTAGATCTATCATAAGGTTCCCGATTGTTATCTTTTTTTATAACCACAAGGGGAATAGATTCGATCTTTTCATATGTAGTAAATCTTCTGTTGCAATTGTCGCATTGTCTTCTTCGGCGGATGGAAGTGTTATCATCCGCTGGTCTGGAATCTATAACTCTTGTATTATCTTTCCCGCAAAACGGACATTTCATTTTTGCAAGCCTCCATATTTTATCCTTCGTTAAATAGGAATCACACCAGATACATATATAAAAATATACTTGATGTTGAGCATAGGAAAATTTTATATACTATACTTAGATTATATTGAAATTTAGCGGCAAGGTCAAGTGAAAAATCTAAATATTTACATAAATTATATTTCAAATATCGATAATTATAGATAATATTTCACAAAATATGTTATTATTCGCATTTTACCAGACATTTTTCCGCATCAACATCAACAAGTATGATATCCGGACCGATTTGCTTAATATGGCAGCAGCTTATAACATACTCATGATCCCGGCCCAGTATCCCGAATATTTTACAGGGGCCCGGAACAATTATGTGTGTTATGCATCCGGTACATATATCAAATTCGATATCACAGACATATCCCAGTCTTTTGCAGTCCCTGCAGTTTATAACTTCTTTTTCCCTTAAATCACTTATACGCATATAATCACCTTTACATATTCTTGGTTCATTATATGCCGTTAACTAATGAAAATCTCTTACTGTATGAGGTATAAATTATCTGAGGAATTGAGGTAGCCGTATCGGATATGCACAATATTTTTATATTGTGATCCAAAATCATAAATAAACTATATTTGTATCTTTATTGTAAGGGGGTTAGTATGTAGTTTTATACTGGGTAAAATCTATCTATTGTATGCTTCCACCACCATCTAATCAATTCTACCTGTGTTTTCTTAAAATTGTGCGTTTTCATAGAATAAAATATATTACTACCAGCAATTCCGTACTCTGGAATCCATTTTGCTATTATATCAAAGGACTATATCTGAGAACTTTTCGCAAATGAAATCCATTGGTAAATCAATACATCTACCTGCACCAATAATATTCTTATTTTCTAAGTGAGGAAACTCGTTAAGAAGTTTAGTAAGAGTATAACATACATTTAAATTTAATTTAGTAATTATTGCAATATTTTACATAATTTGCTATACTTAGCCTTGGCAGATGATTCCTTCATTGTTGGAGAGACAATGAAAGGAGTATATTTTTATGTTCAGTAAGGCATACAGTGCCACAATTCATGGTATTGACGGTCTTATCGTTTCTGTTGAGGCAGATGTAAGTGACGGCCTTCCTTTGTTTGATATGGTGGGACTTTTAAATTCCGAGGTAAAAGAAGCAAGGGAAAGGGTAAGGATAGCCCTGAAAAATTCGGGATTTATGCTGCCCGCCAAACGTATCACGGTAAATTTATCACCAGCAGACATAAGAAAGGAAGGAACAGTCTTTGATTTGCCTGTCGCATTGGCAATTCTTACGGCCTTTGGCCATATTCCGGAAGAAAATTTAAACAAGACCCTTATAATAGGAGAGCTGAGTTTAAACGGTAATGTAAAAAAAGTAAACGGTGTGCTGCCTTTTGTGTATTCCGCAAGACAGCAGGGGTTTGAAAGATGTATTGTGCCGAAAGAAAATGCCAAAGAAGGGGCGGTGGTTTGCGGCATAAAGACTTACGGAGTAAGCAGTCTTAAGGAAGCAGTAGAACTTTTAAAAAATTTTAGCACTTTTGAGCCTGAAACCGTAGATATACGGCAGTTGTTTGAAAACGATCCGGAGGACAATGATATGGATTTTTCCGAGGTCGCCGGACAAAATGCGGTAAAAAGGGCAATTGAGGTGGCCGTATCTGGCATGCACAATATCCTTATGATTGGGCCTCCGGGTTCGGGCAAAACCATGCTGGCAAAAAGAATACCCACAATTATGCCAAAGCTAACTTTTGATGAGAGTATGGAAATTTCAAAAATCTACAGTATAGCTGGCTTGCTTGATAGTAGAGCTGTTATAACTAAAAGGCCATTCAGGGCACCCCATCATACTATAACCGCAACCGCTCTGGTGGGAGGGGGAATAGTTCCAAAACCCGGAGAAATCAGCCTGGCTCATCTGGGTGTTCTTTATTTGGACGAGTTTCCCGAATTTCAGAAAAACACAATTGAAGTATTAAGACAGCCCTTAGAGGAAAGAAGCGTAACCATATCACGCCTTAATGCAACCTTTCGTTACCCGGCAAGCTGCATGGTAGTTGCGGCTATGAACCCTTGTTCGTGCGGATATTATCCGGACCGGAACAAATGCAACTGTTCCCTTCCGATGGTTAAGCGTTATCTGGGCAAAATATCAAAACCTATGTTGGACAGGTTTGATATTTGTATAGAAGCAATGAATATTGATTTTAAGGAACTGCAGACAAAAAATAAGGAAGAAAGTTCAGCCAAGATAAGGGAACGGATAAATAAAGCCCATCAAATACAGGCTGAAAGATATAAAGATTATAATATCCGTTACAATTCCCAGCTGACTCCAAAAACCATTAAGAAGTTTTGCAAACTGGAAGCAAAAGAACAGGCTCTTTTAGAAAAAGCTTTTATAAAGATGAACCTTTCCGCAAGAGCATACCACAGAATATTAAAGGTGGCCCGCACCATTGCCGACCTGGATAACAGCGAAAAGATTACGGTCAAACATCTTAGCGAAGCAATCTGCTACAGGAGTCTTGATGAAAAATACTGGTAGGTCAGGGATGGTTAAATATGGTTTTGATTGAATCCATAAAAATTGAAAACTTAAGCAGGAAAAGATAATAAATCTATAACTTATGAAACGACAGAAAGGATAATAAACAAGATAATCAATAAGCAGTAATAATTGCATCCATATTGGAAACAGATATACACAATATACGGAGGTTATGAATTTAATGACTGAGCAGGATATTTATACATATTGGTTATGTGGGTATACAACTTTAAACTATAAAAAAATGTCTGCTGTTATCGAATATTTTAAGTGTCCAAAAGATTTTTTCTTCGCATCCGAAAAAGCCCTGAAGGATGTAAAAGATTATTGCCGCAGTAAAGGTATTGTAATTACCGACCGGGAAACGGCTGCGATAATTACTTCCCGAAAACCGGATAATCTAAAGAAAAATCTGAGCTTTTTAAAAGAACGGAGAATAGGATATATTACTGTCTTTGATGAAGCATATCCCGACAAATTGAGGCATATTTATGATCCGCCGGTTATATTGTATTTTAAAGGCAACCCTCTGCCATTTGGCAAAAAATCATTAGCCGTTGTAGGGGCAAGAAACTGTTCTTCATACGGAAAAGAAATTGCAAGATATCTGGCAGGCTCAATAGCAAAAGAAGGTATTGTCATAATTTCCGGCCTGGCAAGGGGGATAGATTCTTATGCTCATGCGGGAGCCGTTTCGGCAGGAGGAAGTACATATGCGGTTTTAGGTTGCGGAATTGATATATGTTATCCTGCCGAGAACATTAACCTCTATATGGACATACAAAAACAAGGAGGTATCATATCGGAATACGGTCCCGGCATAAAGCCTTTGCCCTATCATTTTCCCATGCGAAACCGTATTATAAGTGCTTTAAGTGACGGAATTCTGGTTATCGAGGCCGGTGAAAAAAGCGGCTCTCTGATTACGGTTGATATGGGGCTTGACCAGGGAAAAAATATTTATGCCGTACCAGGAAGAATAACAGATAAACTGAGTTTAGGATGCAATAACTTAATTAAAATGGGAGCCAAAGTGGTTACTTCACCGTCGGATGTTTTGGAGGACTTAATAGCCTGCTATTCTGCCGACGAATCCGGGCAATTAAATATAAAAGAAGCCCTTGTTGAAGAAGAACGGATTATTTATCAACTTCTTAGCCTTACCCCCAGGCATATCGAGGAGATTTCACAAATGTCACAAATGCCGATAGATAAATTAATGGAAATTATGCTTTCTATGGAACTTAAAGATATGGTTGCCCAGCCTTTAAAAAATTATTATGTAAGAAAGCAGGTATGAAGCTTGTCTGCTTTATCTTTTGAATAGTTAGTCATTTTATGCAAAAATCTGAATAAAATATGATAAAACATAAAAAATGAATATTTTAATAAAAAATTAAAAATATTTACTTGAAACACAGGAAAAAATGGTGTATGCTTTTTAAAGCCTTGGCATAGGGCACGATTAATAATAATATTATAAGACTTAGTAAATGTCAAACATAGAAAGAGGAGTTTGATTATGCCAAGATATCTCGTGATTGTGGAATCTCCGGCAAAAGCGAAGACCATTAAAAAATTTTTGGGAAGCAATTATGAAGTTGTTGCATCCAACGGACACGTAATGGATTTGCCGAAAAGTCAGATGGGAATAGATATTGAAAATGATTTCGAGCCTAAATATATAACTATACGAGGCAAGGGAGAACTGCTTGCCAAACTTAGAAAAGAAGTAAAGAAGGCGGATAAAGTATATCTGGCCACAGACCCGGACCGGGAAGGTGAAGCCATATCGTGGCATTTGTCCAATTCGCTGAAGCTGGATAATAATATACCTAACAGGATTGTATTTAATGAAATTACAAAAAATGCGGTAAAAAACGCCATAAAAAATGCAAGAAAGATTGATATGAATCTTGTTGATGCCCAGCAGGCAAGAAGAGTCCTAGACCGTATGGTGGGTTACACCATAAGTCCCCTGCTTTGGAATAAGGTAAAACGGGGCTTAAGCGCAGGAAGAGTACAGTCGGTAGCCCTTAGAATTATTTGTGACAGGGAAGAAGAGATCAATTCCTTCATTCCGGAAGAATACTGGAATCTGGAAGCGGAATTTACCTTAAAAGGGGAGAAAAAGCCCCTTATAGCCAAATATATAGGCAAAGATAAAAATAAAACAACAGTCCGTTCCGAGGCAGAAGCACAAAATATTCTAAATGAGCTAAAAGGGGCGGAATTTGTTATCAGAGAAATAAAGAGAGGGGAAAGGGTTAGAAAAGCTCCCCTGCCTTTTACAACCAGTACTTTGCAGCAGGAAGCGGCAAAGGTGCTGAATTTTTCAACAAGCAAAACCATGCAGCTGGCACAGCAATTATACGAGGGTATTGATATAAAAGGATACGGCAGCGTAGGTCTTATTACTTATCTGCGTACGGATTCCGTAAGAATCAGTGATGAAGCCGATGCGGCAGTAAAGGAATTTATCGGAGCGACTTACGGTAAGGAGTATGTAGCATCAGCCCAATCCGGCGGCAACCGCAGCGGGAAAAAAATTCAGGATGCCCATGAAGCCATCCGTCCCACCAATGTGCAGTTTACACCTTCTGACATTAAAGATTCTCTAAGCAGGGACCAGTACAGGCTGTACCAGCTTATATGGAAAAGGTTTGTGGCTAGCAGAATGCAGTCTGCCGTTTACGAAACAACCTCAATTAAAATAGAAGGAAATAATCACTGGTTTTCCACGTCCGCATCAAAACTTGTATTTGAAGGATTCTTAAGTGTTTATCAGGATGAAGAGGACGAGGATGTAATTAAGACAACATATGAAACCTTAACCGAAGGGGACGTGCTGGAACTGAAAGAAATAAAAAAGAGCCAACATTTCACACAGCCGCCTCCGCATTATACCGAGGCTTCTCTTGTAAAAACCCTGGAGGAACTTGGAATAGGCAGACCCAGTACTTATGCACCGACGATCAGTACCATTATAGCCAGAAGATATGTTATTAAAGAAAACAAGAACTTATATGTTACGGAACTTGGTGAAGCCGTAAACAATATTATGATGAAGGCATTCCCTAGCATAGTGGATGTTAATTTTACCGCCAACATGGAAGCATTGCTTGACAGTGTGGAAGACGGAACCTTGTCCTGGAAAACCATAGTGAGGAATTTTTATCCCGATCTTATAGAGGCGGTTAATAAAGCCCAGGAAGAACTGGATAAGATAAAAATTGAAGATGAAGTAAGTGATGAGGTTTGCGAGCTTTGCGGCCGCAACATGGTAATAAAATATGGCCCGCACGGTAAATTTTTGGGATGTCCGGGATTCCCCGACTGTACAAACACAAAGCCCTATCTTGAAAAAATCGGCGTGAAATGTCCTCTGTGCGGCGGTGACATAGTAATACGAAAAACCAAAAAAGGCAGAAAATATTTCGGATGCAGCAACCATCCTGACTGCAATTTCATGACCTGGCAGAAACCTTCAAATGTTAAATGCATTAAATGTGGAGAAATTATGCTGGAAAAAGGCGGCAAACTAGTGTGCAGCAATGAAAACTGCGGCTATGTAACAGCCGATAAAAACGAAAACGTTGATTAAAAGATATACACAATACAGTAAAATTTGTCGTAAAATGAAAATTTTGTCTGAAAATGTGTGTCAAAATAAAGAATATAGTATTGTTTTTGAAAATAATTTGTGATAAAATGAAAAAGGCAATACAATTGGAAAAATTCAGTTGCTTTACTTTTTGATAACTTGACCTGCGGATTGCTTTATTATAGCAAAGATAAGAAATGTATTGGAGGAACAGTTTAATGAGCGTTCAATTGCTTGATAAAACAAGAAAAATTAACAACCTTTTGCATAACAACAATTCACACAAAGTTGTTTTTAACGACATCTGTGTTGTGCTGAGTGATATATTACGTTCCAATGTGTTGGTTATCAGTCGTAAAGGCAAAGTACTGGGTATAAAAAACAGACCGGATATTGAAGAGATTAATGAACTTATAAAGGATACTGTCGGCAAATACATTGACAGTTTGCTGAATGAAAGGCTTCTCAACATATTGTCTACAAAAGAGAATGTTAATCTTAACACATTGGGGTTTGAGTTTGACGGTGTAGAAAACTATACTGCCATAATAACCCCGATCGATATTGCGGGTGAAAGACTGGGAACTTTATTCATATACAGAATCGGTTCTCAATATAATATTGACGATATTATTCTCAGCGAATACGGTACTACAGTAGTAGGCCTTGAGATGATGCGCTCGGTAAACGAAGAAAATGCCGAGGAGAACAGAAAAATCCAGATTGTCAAATCCGCAATAAGTACTTTATCCTTTTCGGAGCTGGAAGCAATTCAGCACATTTTTAACGAGTTAAAGGGAAACGAGGGAATATTGGTAGCCAGCAAAATTGCTGACCGCGTCGGAATAACAAGGTCTGTTATTGTCAATGCTCTCAGAAAATTTGAAAGTGCCGGTGTAATCGAATCCCGTTCCTCGGGAATGAAAGGGACATATATAAAAGTACTTAATGATGTAGTTTTTGATGAATTGAAAAATCTACAACGCTAAGATTAACAGAAAGATTTATGGGGGTATTTACCCATAA
>CAZIHC010000062.1:0-10062 GCA_964538605.1 uncultured Herbinix sp.
ATCAGATAACATTTTATATACCAACACATTTTTTGAAATATCATTTTAAATTTAATAAGAGGAGGAGTAAGTATGAAAAAAATTATTACTGTAATTTTATCTTTATCCTTACTGACAGCACTTTTTGCCGGATGTTCCAAGAAAGACGATGAAGTTGTTATAGGTATAGGGCAGTTTGCAGAGCATGGTTCCCTTGATAATTGCAGGGAAGGGTTTATAGCAGGACTTGCGGAAGCAGGATTTAAGGAGGGAGAAAACTTAAAAGTCCTGTATGAGAACGCTCAGGCGGATGCCAATATGGCTTCCCAGATTTCGAAGAATTTTATAGCAAAAAAGGTTGATATAATCTGTGCCATTGCTACTCCTATGGCTCAAAGCGCTTTTGGCGCAGCAAAAAATACGGATATTCCGGTAATATTTACAGCGGTTACTGATCCTATAAAAGCGGAACTGGCGAAAGAAGACGGTACCCCTAACGGCAATACAACAGGTACCAGTGACAAGCTTCCGGTTGAAAAACAACTGGAAATGATAAGAAAAATTTTGCCGGAAGCAAAAAAAATAGGTATAATGTACACTACCAGCGAAGTTAACTCCCTGTCTGCTATAGAAGAGTATAAGGCTGCCGCTCCTGATTTTGGTTTTGAAATCGTAGAAAGCGGAATCTCTACTGCGGCCGATATTCCTCTGGCAGCAGATAATCTGCTCGAAAAAGTGGATTGTATCAATAATCTGACGGATAACACAGTAGTCAGTGCCCTGCCTATTATTCTTGATAAGGCTGCCAAAAAGAACATTCCCGTATTCGGCAGCGAAGTGGAACAGGTGAAGATAGGTTGCCTTGCAACTATGGGTCTTGATTATTTTGACCTCGGCAAACAGACAGGCAGAATGGCGGCCCAGGTTCTTAAGGGCGAGAAAAAAGCCAGCGAAATCAAATTTGAAATTGTCGAGGAGTTTGCATTCTACGGCAACTATGCAGTGGCTGAAAATCTTGGGATAACTTTACCCGATGACCTGGTAAATATCGCAAAGGAAATGTTTGATAGTATAGCAGAATAATGACAGGGATATATTGGGGTTTATACAAAATTATATATGTTAAAGTAAGAGAATAAGGATATGATAGGTTTGAGAATTTTTATAGAATAGCTTAAATATATGCATAAGGCAGAATAGTGATTTCAAAGTTTAAGCTGACTAAGGAGGAAAAATGCAGACATTTATTCTTGGTATATTGGAAGAAGGATTTGCCTATGCAATCCTGGCCTTGGGGGTATACATAACTTATAAAATATTGGATTTTCCTGATTTGTCGGTGGACGGAACCTTTCCGTTGGGAGGGGCTTTGACTGCAGTTTTAATTACGGCAGGGTTTAATCCCCTGCTTGCCTTGATTCTTTCCTTCATGATCGGAGCTGTTGCAGGTATTGTAACGGGTATTATTCATGTTAAATTTAAGGTCAGGGACTTGCTTTCCGGAATTATTGTAATGACAGCCCTATATTCTATAAATTTAAGAATTGCCGGCAGCGCCAATGTACCGATTTTTATGAAGGATTCGATTTTCGAAAACGGGCTTACCGAAAGGCTTATTCCGAACCGGTTCAGTCCTTATCTGGTAGTAACCATACTGTTTTTAATAGTTGTAATTATGAAAGTTCTGCTGGATCTGTATCTGGGGACAAAATCCGGATACCTTTTAAGGGCGGTCGGTGACAATGAAACGGTTGTAACTTCCCTTGCTAAAGATAAGGGAGTCATGAAAATAATAGGGCTTTCCATTGCCAATGCCTTTGTTGCTGTGTCCGGCAGCATATTTGCTCAAAAGAACGGTTATTTTGATATATCAATTGGTACCGGAGCAATTGTTACCGGTGTGGCAAGTGTTATTATAGGTACAAATACGTTTCAAAGGTTTTCAAAAGTTAAGGCTACGACTGCCGTTATCATAGGGTCCGTACTTTATAAAGCCTGTGTTGCTGTTGCGATAAATTTGGGGCTAAAGGCGCAGGATCAAAAGCTGATAACCTCCGTATTGTTTCTGATTATACTTATAACAAGCAACGAAAAGAAAAGGAGGGCAAAAACCCATGCTCAGGCTGATTGATATTAATAAATATTACAATCCCGGAACGGTCAATGAAATGTGTCTGTTCAAAGGATTTAACCTGACTATAAAAGAGGGAGAATTTGTATCAGTTGTGGGCAGCAACGGTTCAGGCAAGACCTCCATGCTGAATATTATCTGCGGCAGTATTCCTATAGACCAAGGCAGAATTGAAATTAACGGACAAGACATTACTCATATGGCTGAGTATAAAAGGATGATGAAAATAGGGCGAGTCTATCAAAACCCTGCTTTTGGCACATGCCCTAATATGACCATTTTGGAAAACATGTCCCTGGCCGACAATAAAGGAAAAGTATTTAACCTAAGCCGTGGGACCGATAAAAAAAGGATTAATTACTATAAAGACCTTTTAAGGAAGCTGGGCTTGGGCCTTGAGGATAAGTTATATGTTAAAGTAGGCTCGCTCTCCGGCGGACAAAGGCAGGCCCT
Source organism: uncultured Herbinix sp. (assembly GCA_964538605.1). GTDB lineage: Bacteria > Bacillota > Clostridia > Lachnospirales > Lachnospiraceae > Mobilitalea. The sequence continues at coordinate 2,564 of CAZIHC010000062.1, forward strand.
TGCCCTGGTTATGGCTACCATGACCCCAATAGAATTTCTGATACTGGATGAACATACGGCGGCTCTTGACCCAAAAACTGCGGAATTAATTATGGTTCTTACCGATACCATTGTAAAAGCTAAGAAAATAACCACTATTATGGTTACTCATAATCTTCGTTATGCAGTCGAATACGGAAATCGTCTCTTGATGATGCATCAGGGGGATATAGTTCTTGACAAATCCGGTGAAGAAAAGCAAAAGCTAAAAGTGGATGATATTCTGGATATATTTAATGAGATTAGCATTGAATGCGGGAACTAGTGCCTTGACGCTTCTATACAGGGCATGATAAAATTGGTAGTTGGTAATAAAGGTAAATGAACCATATCATAAGGAGGGCTATAATGAATAATTTGTTAGTGGCACAATCGGGAGGACCTACTGCGGCTATTAACGCTACCCTGGTCGGAGTTTTGCAGGGGGCACGTATAAGCGGTAAGGTTGATAAGGTTTACGGTGCCAAAAATGGTATTGAAGGGGCAATTAAAGGAAATCTTCTTGATTTGAGTGACCTGATGAAGGACACACAGGCTTTGGATACCCTTACCTACACTCCGTCCTCTGCTTTAGGTTCCTGCAGATTTAAAATGAAGGACTGGAGAACAGATGAAGAAACTTACAAGAAAATAATTGAAACATTTAAAAAATACGATATTAAATATTTCGTCTATATCGGCGGCAATGATTCCATGGATACTGTTAATAAACTGGCGGAGTATTGCAGCGTTAACAACTATGATTATTATATTATGGGGGCTCCCAAGACAGTAGACAACGATCTTAACCTTACTGACCACAGTCCCGGATTCGGTTCCGCAGCTAAATATATAGCTACAACCATAGCAGAACTCGAAAGAGATATCAGTGTTTATGATGTACCTGCGGTAACGATTGTAGAAATAATGGGAAGAAATGCAGGCTGGCTTACCGCATCATCTGCTTTGGCAAGAGTTAACGGCGGACCGGGTCCCGATTTGATTTATCTGTGTGAGAAAGAGTTTGACGATGACAGGTTTATAGAAGATATAAAAAAGAAACAGGCTGATAAACCAGGCCTTTTGGTAGCTGTAAGCGAAGGTATTAAATACAAAGACGGTTCTTATGTTTCCGATTCCATGTCCAGCGGAGCTGTAGACAATTTCGGGCACAAATATATAGCCGGTGCTGCCAGGGCATTGGAGCAACTGGTAAGAAACAGAATCGGATGCAAGGTAAGGGCCGTTGAACTTAACCTGATGCAAAGAGCTGCCGCTCATATCGGAAGCGAAACCGATATTATAGAATCTACCATGCTTGGCCAGAAAGCCGTAAATTGTGCTCTTAACGGTGAAACCGGCAAGATGGCGGCCATTAAGAGAGTGAGCAATGATCCTTACAGGGTTGAATTTATTTCCGTTCCCGTAAGTGAAGTTGCAAATCATGAAAAAACCGTACCCCTTGACTGGATAACTCCGGAGGGCAATGATGTGACCGAAGAAATGATGGCATATCTCAGACCGTTAATTATCGGAGAAACCAATGTTAAATATGAAAACGGCATTCCTAAACACCTGAGGCTTTACTAAAATTCTTATAATTATAAATTAATTTGATAAGAAAATCAGGCGGACATTATATTTTAAAAATCGGATTATTTAAAAGAGGCTGAACCGTTTTATTGGTTACAGCCTCTTTTATAATTCATGTTTATATAGTTCATGTTTATATAGTTCATGTTTATATAATTCATGAAGCATTTTCGGGCTTTTGATTAAGAGCGAATTATTAAAGCTTATCAGTCTACCAGAAGAGTTGATCATCAATCCTTATACAGTTTTTATTTTTATGATAACCTTTTTTTACCGAGGCTTTATATTCATTAAAGTATAAGCGGCTGCCGATATTATTCTCACCTTCCAAGGCTGCTTTGGCGGCTTTAATGGCCTGAAGTTGGGATTTTGAGGAATAGTTTTCGTATTTTTTCAGTTGCTTTGCCAAAGAACCGTTTTTTGCCACGGTAAACTGGCCTGGCTGATAAATAACTTCCTTTATGGTATCAGGAAATTTGGAGGATTTAACCCGGTTTAAAACAACATTTGCTACAGCCAGTTTTCCTTCATAACTCTGGTTGCCGGCCTCCGCATAAACGAGGCAGGCTAAAAGCTTTAAATCCTCTTTTGTATAATCAAAAGGATCACGGTAATCAATTTTTGAATCATTTTTATATTCTTTCTTTTTTTGTGATTTTCCGGGACCTTCTTCCTCCTGTAAGGATATTGCCGTTTTAAATTCAATAAAAAAATTAACATATTTTCTGTTTACATAACCCGTAATCTTTTTATCAGATATTTCAATCTGTACCCATTCACCCAAAAGGCCGGTAACCGAATAACATTCGTTCCGAGATATTACAGCTATTCTTTCCGAGCTGACGTCAGGACTTTTTCTAACATTTAGACTGTCGGTATTTACTGCAATACGTAAGGTGCCATATTTTTCAGTCAGTTCTTCATTCTGAATATTGGTTTTTATATATTTTGATTTTACATATCCTTTGACATTTCCCGATTCGATGAAATACCAATCTCCGACCGTATCCAGGATTTTTACTGCACAGTCCTTGTAAAGTTTACCTTTAACAGAGCTGTCGGTACTGGCTTTTTCTCTGATATTTACATAAGTGTTTGCTACCGATATTCCTATATCAATAAAATCGGATTGAAGAAGTTCCCGAATTAGGTCATTTGCTTCATCAACTTCTTTTATTGAATTTTCATCATTAAAAGTCAGGACACTTTCAGCTTCCGATTCTTTCAAAGTCACGTTTTTCCGGGAACCATCTGTTCCGAGGGTGTTTTCATCTGTTTTGGCAATCTGATATTTTTCGTAGATAAAATTTCTTGTTGAATTGTAAGCAATTGATTCGTTATGGCTCAAGTATTCGGTCAAATTTTCATTGTCTGCTTCCGTTAATGCCGTATTTTTATTAACCGCAATTTTTGAGATGCCAATAAAAATGAAGATGCAATAAACAGACAAAAACACCGTGGAAAATAAGGCCCTTTTTATTTTCATAATTCACCTTCCGATTAATGCTTGCTGCATGCTGTTTGTATTAGTGTCATTTCAGTTATTAGCAGGCTAAGCATGTAAAAAAATATTATGTTGGACAAATGTGGTAATATTATATACATTTTCCAATTAATTTATTCTATGCCTTTATTTTCCGCCAGGATTTTGCTTTGAATCATTTCTGCGACAGTGCGGGCTATTTCGGTTGATTTCATATTTTTGTAATCTTCGTAATAAAGAGGTTTTAGATAATGTATCTGAACGGTTATCTTTTTTATGGACCCCGTGTCAAATGCTTTATATGAATCGATCAGGGCTACCGGAACAATTGGACATTTGGCATTTATGGCGCTTTTAAAGGTTCCGCCTTTAAATTCGAGCAGGGTATTGCCCTGTTTTGAGCGGGTTCCTTCGGCAAATATCAGAAAGTTTTCCCCGTTTTTAACACGTTCGGTCATATTATTTATAACTTTCAGGGATTGTCTGATATCTTCCCGGTCTATAATTTCGGCTTGGAGTAAAGTTACCATTTGTTTTATCAGGAATATATCCTTAACTTCCTTTTTCATGACCGGAGCAAAAGGCCTTTCATGAGTCTGTATGAAAGCCAAAGCATCAAAAAGGCCCTGGTGATTTGAGAACATTATATATCCGTTGTCTTTGGGAAGATTTTCAAGGCCTGTTACATGAATATTTATCCTGCCGCGCCTGACTATGGTAGGCACAATTTTATGCAAAAAGTCGTATCTGGTCTTGGCATCGTACTTTTCCGTATTGCAAAGCTGAAATATCCTAATAAGCCAATAAGGAAGATTAAACAAGCTTCTAAAAACCATTAGCAAAATTCTTTTCATAAAGGGATCCTTTCTATTAAATCTTAATTCGCACCATGATCTGCTTACCACAGTATAACACGGGTTTTAATATTTATAATCCATTGTTTTGCAGAATTCCTTTTAATATTATTATGAAAGATATTTATTACTGTTATATTATGGTGAGTCCACTTATTAATTGAGACATAATTGCAGGTATTGACCGGCCTTTTGCCTGTTGAAATCACATTGGGCTATATTATAACACAGGTAAAATTTTTAGAAAACATATAAGATTAAGTTGCTTGGGGAAGGATGCCTAATAAGAATAAAATAGGTATTATGATGTTTAATTAATTTATTTTCAATCATAATACCTATTTTTCAGTATTTATTGTTATGTTGTTTTAACCGAAAATATGTCTTTGAAGAACATAGAGCCAAAACATTATAGAAGAATTAGATATTTACTTTCGGCAGCCGGTCAAATCCTTTCTGCAAATCTTTATCACTGGGGATATAGTCTGTCATAGTACCGCTTAAATATGCGTTATAAGCGGTCATATCGAAGTACCCTGTGCCTGTAAGACCGAAGAGAATGGTTTTTGCTTCACCGGTTTCGCGGCATTTAATTGCCTCATCAATAGCTACACGAATGGCATGAGCCGATTCGGGCGCGGGAAGAATGGTTTCCTGTTTTGCGAAAAATACGGCAGCTTCAAAAACTTTGGTCTGTTCGACCGCAACTGCTTCCATGTATCCGTCATGATACAGCTTTGACAAGATGGGGGCCATACCGTGGTAACGCAGACCGCCGGCATGATTGGCTGAAGGAATAAAGTTGCTTCCTAATGTATACATTTTGGCTAGTGGAGTGACTTTTCCGGTATCGCAAAAATCATATGCGTATTTTCCTCTGGTAAATGAAGGACATGAAGCAGGTTCGACCGCAATTATCCTGGGAGAAGCCTTTCCGGTTAATTTGTCCTGCATAAAAGGTGCTATCAGGCCGCCCAGGTTTGAACCTCCTCCGGCACATCCAATAACAATATCGGGATATTCGTCCAGCATTTCCATTGCGGTTTTGGCCTCAAGGCCGATTATGGACTGATGTAAAAGTACCTGATTTAAAACCGAGCCAAGTACATAACGGTAACCGGGGGTGGATACGGCTTTTTCTACGGCCTCGGAAATAGCACAACCTAAACTTCCGGTAGTTTCAGGATCATTATTTAAAATTTCCCGGCCGATTTTTGTAGTATTGCTTGGGCTTGGTATAATCTCTGCGCCGAAAGTCTGCATGACTGTCTTTCGGAAAGGCTTTTGCTCGTAAGAAACCTTTACCATAAAGACGGTCAGGGGAAGATTATAATAGGCACAGGCCTCCGCCAATGCGGTTCCCCATTGGCCCGCTCCGGTTTCGGTTGTAAGACCTTTAAGCCCCTGTTTCTTGGCATAATAAACCTGGGCAATAGCAGAGTTTAATTTGTGACTGCCTGAGGTGTTGTTGCCTTCAAATTTGAAATAGATTTTTGCAGGGGTTTGCAGGGCCTTCTCTAAGTTATACGCACGGATTAAAGGGGAGGGACGATACATTTTGTAAAATTCCTGAATTTCTTCCGGGATATCGATATATCTTGTTGTGGAGTCCATTTCCTGACGGGCCAGTTCTTCACAGAAAACAGGATATAAATCTTCCACCGTAACCGGTTTCAGTGTGGCAGGATTCAGCATGGGGTCCGGCTGTTCTTTCATATCGGCTCTGAGATTGTACCATTGCTTAGGCATCTGCTCCTCGGTCAGATAAAGTCTGTGCGGTATTTTTTTAGCCATGATAATTCTCCTTTCTTTTTAAATTATACAATTGGTAAATTAAGATATTAAAAAAAGCTTTTGTTCCAGTAATTATACTGGGACAAAAGCTTTAATGCTTCTGCGGTACCACCCACTTTGGTGCAAAGCACCCACTCGTTTCCATGTACTGACATACATGCTCCCTTGATAACGGACGGAGTTTCCGTCAGGCATTACTCATCGGTTTAAGCCGACTTTCTTCCTGCCCTCGTAAGCCCATTCGATATTACATTTATTACTGCAATTCCACCCTCTGCAGCTCTCTGTAAATAAAACGTAATACCTACTCTTCTTACTCAACGGTTTATGGTAAATATTAGATTTCTTACTAGTATAAATAGTGTTATAAAAAAAGTCAATATATAAATTGGATTTTATAATCTGATTTTGTAAATTTATAACATGTAAAAGAATCGTTTTCATGCTTAAGTACATACATATTATGTAAGAATGAGTAAAAATATTTAAAAAAATACAATAAAATGATAAAATATGCGACATAGTCAAAATATTACTTAAGGGGGAGAACAGAGTGGAAGTACCAAACAATTTTATCGGAGAAAATAATCATAATATTACGGATAATTTGAATGATCAAAACTCGGGGGTAGAGAGATATACGTCATGGCTGGACAAATTTTTTTATACAACGAATCAGGTTAATACAATAATAAATCAAGTTTCAGATTACAATGATGAAGAAGTCAGACAGGATATTATAAATAAATTGAAAGAATTATTAACCGATAAAGACATTAATCATGCTGTTGTCAATTATTTTCTGGGATTATTTGAGTATAATACGGAAAGTTCAATTAAATATTTTATGGATTGCTATATAGATGATCCCGATTGCTATGATGTTCATGTGCTGCGGGATCGGTTGTATGGCTGGATGCGGTGTATGCTACGACAGTAGCCATATTGTTGCCTAATTTACTGGTATAAGAGCGCATAAGTACAGTTAATAATATATAAGCAAAACAAGAAAAGATGTTAATAAAAAGTTTACATATTGTTCATAATTTGTTTACAGTGTCAGGCACCATTAAAATTTTTTCTTGACAATTAATAAGGAAAACCTTATAATCATTTAGCATGCAAACTTGCATGCAATGTATTTTTTGTGCGTATTTTGCTGATGATTTAGCATATACGATACAAATTTAAAACCACAGAACCATTTAGTTAATTTCAGGAGGTGAAAAATTAATGCCTACATTTAACCAGCTAGTCAGAAAGGGCAGAAAGACAGTTGAGTATAAGTCCACAGCACCTGCTTTGCAGAAGGGATTTAACTCACTGAAAAAGAAAGTTACGGATGCACCTTCACCGCAAAAGAGAGGTGTATGTACTGCCGTAAGAACCGCAACTCCTAAGAAGCCTAACTCGGCTCTTCGTAAGATTGCGAGAGTTCGTCTGTCCAACGGTATCGAAGTTACAGCCTATATTCCCGGTGAAGGCCACAACCTTCAGGAGCATAGCGTTGTACTGATCAGAGGCGGAAGAGTTAAGGATCTGCCCGGTACCAGATATCACATTATAAGAGGTACCCTCGATACTGCAGGCGTTGCCAACAGAAGACAGGGTCGTTCAAAGTATGGTGCTAAAAGACCGAAAGACGCCAAGAAATAATTTGGTTTGAAAAAGTGTTAAGTGCCGGATTAATTTTTTATTTCCTATTTGATTTGTATTTCTGTGGGTTACAGATTAGTGAAGTGGAAACATTTCATATA
>CAZIHC010000063.1:0-9915 GCA_964538605.1 uncultured Herbinix sp.
CCTCCAATTCTTTTGGTATTCCGCGGAAATACTGCCTTAGCATAAATATGTACAAACCGTTTTTTAGTCCCATACATCCGGCACTGATCATAACATAAGGCCAGATGGAATTAAGCAGGTTAATGGGTTGGCCCCTAAGCAGCTTAAACAGGCCAAATATATCAAAATACCTGAAGTTAAGGTATAAGGCCGTAAGAATAGTCTGGGGAGGAATTACTATGGACAAAATAACGGCCGCAAAAAGCAGTTTCTTGCCCGGAAAATTGAACCTGGCAAAACCGTAAGCCACAAGGGTTGTGGAAATGAGCTGGACTAATGCTATTACAAACGATACCCATAAAGTCGATACCAGAGATTTCGAATAATTCATAAGCATTGCTGCCATTTCATAGTTGGATACGGACCAGTTTCTTGGAATATTGATAACCGTAGCATCATACAAGTCCTTTTCTTCCATAAAACTTATCGATATCTTGCTAAGTATCGGTTGCAGTATTAAAAAGCACAGTCCAAACAGCATTACCGCTCTGCAGAATTTAAATAATGCCCTTCCTATTGTTTTCTTTAATAAATAGCCTTCGGAAAGCCGGTTTCTCTCCCAAAAACTTTTAAAGGATTCATTTTTTACTATTTTGACCTTATTTGATTTTTTGAACAACTTCTTCACCTTAATCATAGTAATATACCCTCTTTGATATAAATGCTGATACTAATGATATAATTACAGCAATTACTGCAAAGTAAGTCCATGCCATTGCGGAACTTCGCCCGTATTCTACCTGGGCTGTCATAGTCTGCTTGATATGTTCCATTACCTCGTTGTCACTTCTGACAAAGAAGTCAATGATAGAATATATTACGTTAACCAAAATAAGGGAACTTACCATGGGGAAGGTAATCTTCCAGAATGTTTCCCATGCGGTGGCCCCTTCAATTTTTGCCGCTTCATACATACTTGGTGATATAGTTTGTAGGCCCGATAGGAATATAATTATCTGAATTCCCGACCCGATGGCAATATCATAAATTCGGTCTATGGCATCAAAAATATATTGTATTGGCCCTATATAGGCCCCTTCGGTTATAAATAAGCTTTTTACAACATCGGTGATACTGGTAGCATTGGATTGCTCGGCAATAACATCTTTGAGTCCCTGAAGGAGGGTGTTGTTGGTTTCAATCCCCACCAGTACACCGGAAGACAAAATAACCGGCAGGAAAAAGATTGCACGAACCAGGCCTCTGCCTTTGAATTCCTGGTTAAGTACAATAGCTATAAAAAAGCTGAATATGATAATAGAAGGTATTGTATAAACCATCTGTAAAAACTCATTCAGAATATAGCGGGTAAAATCGGGGTCAACCGTAAATATGTATTTGAAGTTATTAAATTTTACAAATTCGTATACTATGCCCCCTTCAAACTTGACCGTACTGAATGCCATCCGCAAGGACTGCAGCAGCGGTACCAAAAGAAACGTCAGAAATCCGACGGTAAACGGCAAGGTAAACAAATAACCTGAAATCGCATTTCTGTAAGCCAGGCTTTTAGGTTTCTTTTGTTTCTTATCCTCTTTCTTGCTTTTTGAGTCCGTCATTATTGCCCTCCTCCTTCCACAATATAATCCATAGCAGGAATTTCAATTCCCATATGGTTATAAGCCTTATCATTGTAGTTCACATACACCCTAGTACCGTCCTCATACTGCGTCATATAGACACCGTTAGACACTTTCTTATGATCGGTAATAAACTGATTATAAATATGTTTCAAATCAGTTTTCAGCTTTTGGTATAACTCTATTGCATTGTCTTTCTGATCATTAAAGACGGATGCAAAGTAATTGGTATAACGGCTGTCCTGTAAGTCAAATATATCAGCATCCATAAAGCTGAAATAAAGGCCGGCACCGGTCTCAACGGTTTTAAGCAAATGTTTTTTATAGTTCGGTGAAAGATTTATGGGAGTTCCTGCATAGGATACCAGTCCGTGTAGGGCTATCTCATAAAAAGGTATTTCTTCATCTATAATGCTGTATCCTTTTGTAGCCAGATTTACATCCACTATAAACTTTGCATAGGGAACCGCATACAGATTACCGGAATGAATCATTATGTCATATCCCTGTGATGCCAGTTGTTTAAGTTTCTCCACCTGAAGATTCTTTGCCTTTTCCCTGCTTACAGGATTTTTCTTGTTGTAATCTGCACTTAAGGTTTTCCCTATATCTTCAAATGCTATGCCATATGCTCCAAGCTCGGCAATACCTTCGGCATATGAATTAAAATTCTTCAAATAATAATCCGGTTTAGCCAAATAATATGTATATAAGTCATCCTCTTTCCCGAAATATACCGGATTATATGGGGTCAGCTCTACAATTTTACGGTTTACCTGTTTTGCCGAATCTCTTACTCTGACAAAGTTGTCGGTTATGGAATTATTGTATACAAACTGGATATTTGTTGCCAGATACAAGTCGATATCATTTTCTTTTGTATAAGTAACCAAATTTTCAAAATCCTTTTTACTGCCCAGTTCGGAAATCAGCTTAACCTTATTCGGCGCCTTATGGAGAATACCGCCGTTAAACCATCCGTTATAATTGATGCTTAAATCTGTTATCCCGGAATTTTTAAGTTCCTTTATCATTTCCAAGGCTTCCTTGTAGGAAGTAAGCTCATACGGTCTTCTGAACGGTATTCCGAAGTAATGCTTGGTTCTGTCAATGGCACCTATGATTTCCACTGCTACAGGCAAATCTGACTTGGTTCTTTTCTTAATCTCAGGAAACTGATTCATTAAATACTCACGGAATGCAACAGCCATGGATACATAATCGTCATTATCCAGAAAAATGTATTTTTGGGTTAAAACCTCATTGGGGAGCCCGTCTTCAAACATACGGACAGTCCTGTCAGACTTGGCGGAAATGTCCATCATTTCACTGTGAATCAGGTTATAATTGGCTGCCGCATAATTATAATCATGGCCGTTTCCGCTTACGTCAGCTTCTATAAATGCATAGGAATTGCCTTCATTTATTATACAGATAAATGAGGATCCGTTGTTGCTTATGCCAAACACGGGCATATTTGCCCTGATTTCGTCTATAACGGCATCACGGTTTAAGGCATAGTCCCAACCGTAAACATCACTTTTATAAGCATTTTGTGATTCCTTGCCGTTGTTGAAATTAATTATGGCACCGGACCCGTCCGGTACAAATATGAAGCCTTCATCATTTTTGCCGCCTGCGCCAAAGTAAGGAAGCGGCCTGATTTCTACTATGGGATACTTTTTCCTGTACTCTATTTCACTAAGAGGTATTTTTACCTCCAGCCCGTCATCATGCAGTTCATATATAACGGATATATTAAATATGGGAATATCCTGAGTTGAGGTAGATTCATATCTGGCCGCATCCAGTTCATAATCCTCCCGTGTATATCCCACTTCGGCAAATTTTTCTTCTATCCTTTTAATCATATATTCAGGCGTAGCATCCATCAAAACATAAATCGGTTCATTCACGATATCGGGATAAGCGGCAATTAAAGCATCTTTGTCGTCGGTTTTTCTGAGTTTGTTTATGTCATATACCCGATAGCTCATGCTTATCTGACTTTGGGTTGACTTATCCATTTTATTAAAGAATTCTAAGAATCTGGATTCCGGAACTGCCCTTGGAATATAATAAACTTTATTTACGTTACCGATTGTATAAGAAACTTTTATACCGTTATCCAGCTTCTCATATACATAATTCCCTTTCTCAACACTAAGGCCATAACTGTTAAACAAGGTTTTACTTCCGGATTCCGTGTTATAACGCAGGGTTAAGGTTGATTCCAACTCCTTTCGAAATCCGCCCTGATCTTCCGTATTTTCCGGATTGGACCGCCAAATGTGTCCCGTACTCTTTTTTACGATATAAAATTGGGTTGACTCCGGAAAAAAGTGGAGTTCCAGATTATCATTCTCTATAACGATCTCCTTTTCTTCTATCTCATCATATGATAAAACCTCAACGGTATCATCAACTTCTTCTTTGCTACATGCAGACATCACACCTAGCAAGAAGGTGATCACTAATATTAACAGAAATTTATATCTATTTTTCATTTCGTTATCTCCCTTCTTAAAAACGCTTAATATAGTCTGAATGCAGCTTCTTTATAAAGTGCCACAAAATACCCGAAACTTTGAGTTATCAAACTGAAGAACATAATTATTAAGAAAATTATAACCATCATTGCAAGTATAGTAAGAAGGCTGAAGATTACCGCTTTTCCCACCGTATAATCATGTACCATCATCATAGCCGCAATTATCAGAATTACGCACCATAAGGTGCTGATATTTTTAAACACACTATAATACGTATATTCTTCATAAGATAATACATAAGTAAGAAAAATAAGCGGAATCCTTATAAGGACATATGGCGTAAAGGCATAAGCGGTAGCCATATATATATCTTTAAGCCTTCCCTTACCGTCAAACAAGGTGGTAAGGCACCAGTTGGCAATACACCATATAAAGAACAATACAACCGTAGGAACTATCTCCATAAATAAGTTGAAGTACTCCCACTGAGGGAAGTAGAATGGAAAGGCCGAATAAGTCCATGTCCAAACCTGGGTCAATACCACCATAATAAGGATTACATTGGCTGCCCCTATAGAACCTCTTTTTTCATGAATAAGATCCCAAAATCCGTCAAAAGGATGAAATATCACATATAAGCTGTATCTTAAGGTCTTTCCGAGATGTTTCAATTTCTCCTTATAAACATCAGTCTTTTTAATAATCCCTGTCCTGGTATTCATGGCTTACCGCACCTCCTTTAAGCCTTTTTCTGATTTTTCCTGTCATCAATGGAATTATAATCAGTACCGCAGCACCCAAAAGCAGATACTTTATATTTTCTTCAACCCATTCCTGTCTGTATTCCTGAAAAGCTTTGGAGTAATTCTTATAATCTCTTTTACTCTTAAAATATTTCATAGCTTCTTTATACTTGCCTTCCCTAAGAAGGGCACGGCCTATACCTATGTAAGCCAGGTCATAGTTTCCGTTTATCTTTAAAGCCTTTCTCCAATAATCCGCTGATTCTTCATAACGGCCCTCTTTGTACAGTTCCAGACCTTTATTTATGTAGTATCCGAATTCGGTCAATGTAAATTTGGTAACCGAAACGGACCTGTTGTCCAAAACAAACAAATCCGTACCCATATGTTCTATGGAAACCGGATACAGGAAATATCCCAGCTTATTCCCTATACCGCCGAATACATATAAGAGATTTCCCTGAAAATCATATCCGAAAATCCGGCCGCGGTTACGGTCCAGGCAAAAATATGTATCGTTTTCCATCGGAGTCACATCTTCAAATCTGGATGGGCCGCTTATGTCGCCACCCAGGCCCCACTGCAGATCACCGATGGGAGGTTCATAACCGTTTCTTACCAGAATATCTTCGCCTATGGAATTAAGTTTTCTTACCGGATAAATAATTTCGTTGGCCAACTCACCGGGAGTAAAGGTGGTTATGGTGGCATAAAGGAAATCATCCTTGTCTATGGCAACATTGCTGTATTCTGTAGGTACGAACTGAATCGTCCTTTCTCTTTGTTCCTTTGTCATCAGTCTCTTTGACAACGCCTGAAAAAATGTGGCCTTAACCTTATTGGCACCGGTGAAATTGGTAAAATTCCCGTTTTTATCAAATTCCATAAAACCCTGGTTTACATTGGCGGCCATAACAAACAGTCTGCCTGCTGAATCGACAACACATTTTAACGGAGTAAAATTTGATTCCCCGAGAACGGTAGGATCAGCCGGCTTTACATAAATCTTAATTACGTTTAAATCCCAATCGGTATGAAGTACCCTGTTATTGTCTGTATCACATATGTATATTTCGCCTTTCTTATCAACAAATACGTCCGAAGGATTCAGAAGAGCACTTTCCTCACCGTCAATATAAACCTTGTCTATGACGCGGACAAGATTAAAATCTTTGTCTACAACCACTATCCTGTTGTTCCCCGAATCTACTATATACAAATATTCATCTCTTACAAACAGGGATTTGGGGTTGTTAAAATCCCCTATTCCCAATTGATGGCCGAAAAGTTGGGCACTAGGAGTGTAAGCATCGGGAGATTCGAGTTGAAAGCCAAAGTATTCATAGGTATAGGTGTATGATTCCGATTCCGCCCATACCTTTTGCTTTGGCATTATTATTAATGTCAACATCAGTAAACATACAATGAATTTTTTGGCTGTACTACTCATAATATCACCTCACTCCTTAATTCCCGAACTTGCCATGGTTTCAATGATGCTGCTTTGTGCACAGATAAAGAAAATCAAAGGAACAATCAGAATGAACAAGGTTACGGCAGAACTTACACCTGCTCTAGCTATCTGTCCCCCGGTAACTATCTGTGATAACGCATAAGGCAGAGTTTTTAATTCTTCATCATAAATAAAGTTGGAAGCTCTTGTATTCCACAGATTCAATATTGAAAAGATAGATAAGGTCAGGGAAGCCGGCTTAACAAGCGGCATAATAATCTTAAAGTAAATTCTTACTTCTTTTGCTCCGTCTACTTTGGCCGCTTCAATAAGTACATCAGGTATCTGCTCCATAAACTGTTTCATCAAAAACAGGCCGATTGGAGCAGCAAAAGCCGGTATAATTATTGCCCAATATGTATTAACCATATGGAGTTTTGTCATAACCAGATAGTTAGGTATAGCCATAACCTGAGGAGTAAACATAAGGGCAGTTACAACGATAGTGAAAAATGCCCTGCTTCCGGGAAACCTGTATTTTGACAATACGTATGCAGCCATAGAAGCTATAAGCAAATGGCCTAAAGTTCCTACGGTTGTTATAAATACCGTATTGAATATGTACCTTGAAAAAGGAACCCATGTTTTTCCCATAAGCACAAACAGATCGGCAAAGTTATCCCAGGTCGGTTTGCTGACCCATAACTTGGGCGGGAAAAGGAATATCTCATCCAACGGTTTAAACGCACTGTTGACTGCATACAGCAAAGGTAAGATAAAGAACCATCCGAATATCAGCAATACAATATATACGAAAACGTCACCCAATCGTGATCTGTTCGGTTTTCTTCTTTTTAATTTTTTCATACTGAACTTATCTCCCTTATCTATACTTAACCTTAAGATATTTTTATCAGGTTCCGAGTTTGTTTAACATAGCATTAACCGCTTTTTTAGACAGTATCATAGCCAGGAAAAGCAAGGTAGCTATTGCTGATGCGTATCCCATATCAAATCGGAGCGAACCATAGTCCATCAGGTGGGTTACTACGGTACTGGCCGCATAGTCCGTACTGGGAAATCCGCACAGGGCATTGGCAACTTCACCTACCGTAAATGATTGTGTGATTGCCATTACCGCACCGAAAAGAAGCATAGGTTTCATATTAGGCAAGGTTATATACCACAACTCCTGCCAGCGGTTTTTAATTCCGTCCACATACCCGGCTTCATATTGGTCCTGGCTTATAGTCTGAAGCCCGGCTATGAATGACAAAAAGCCGTTGCCCAAGCTCATCCACAATACTACGATTATTACAACCTTCATCATATATCTGGGATCGGTCAGCCAGAAAATAGGCATATTGATTATCCCCCAGTCCATAAGGTAAGCATTTGCCCAACCGTATGCGTCACTGCTGAATAAAGTACCGAACAACATAAACATATTTACTCCGATGGATGGAGCAAAAAATACAAGTACAAATATCGAACGTAAAAACCGGGGCAATTCATGAATTAACCATGCAAACAAAAACGACATCAGATAACCGACCGGCCCGGTTATAACTGCCAGAAGGAATGTGTTTTGCACCGAAATCAAAAAAACATCATCGGCAAGAATTAAGTTTATGTAATTTTGAAGACCTATAAATTTAGGCGGATTTAATACGTTGTAATATGTAAAACTGTAAAATATTGAAATTACAACCGGTGTAATAAAGAATACCGTAAACAGCAATGCATATGGAAGCAGGAAAGCATATTGGATTCTGGCTTTCCACATGGCTTTAAGGGTATAGGAAAACTGCCTTTTCTTTCTTTCCTTCCACTGATTGACTTTTGCATTCATCCGTTATTCTCTCCTCCCATCAGTTAATCCACATCCAGGCCCAGTTCTTTACGTTTATACTTAATATCATCATTGATTGTCCTGGTATAATCCAGCAGGGTTTCTCTGGGATCTTCCTTGTTATAAACAACTTTTCTGTATGCATTTATCATGTGGCGGATTGTAGAATATCCACCGGCCACATTCGGAGTACCGACCGTCCAATCCCATTGCTGCCTTATTATATCAGCATCCTTATTGCTCCATGCCAATTGCTCGAAAGCCACCCTGTTGGCTGTTGCATATCTGGCGGCAGAACCCATGATGCTCTCAAGTTCACGGCCGAATCTGGTATTGGTTTCCGAACTGACCCACCATTTTAAGAAAGTCCAGGCCGCTTCATAATCCTTTGCATCCTTAAGTATCATGCAGCAGGTTCCTCCGAACGGAACCGAATGATCTACAGTCCCATCCTCTTTTACCGTACCCGGTACCATTGAAAACTCCCAAAGGCCCCTGATTTCCGGAGCAAATACGCTTAATACGTTGAAGTTACTGTAATCCTGTATACCTATCGGCATTTCTCCGGTACGGAATCTGTTTACAAAATCATACTGACTGGGCAGGCTGTAATGGGTATAAAATCTGGTGAAGAATTCAAATGCTCTTACAGATTCTTCGCTGTCAAGCAATGTTTTTTTGCCGTCGTCGGTATATAACTGCCCTCCGTTCTGATATAGCAATGCCAGCATACCCGTGGTATCAGGGTTTTGAATTCCGTTCATTATTCTCTCCGGTGAAGGCATCGCAAACTGCATATTATGCTTTTGCAAAAGAGGAATAAGCTCCAATACATCATCCCAGGTTTCGGGAACTTTAGCTCCGATTTCCTCCAGTATATCCGTTCTGTAGAACATTACACTGAAATTCTGCGTTTCAGGCAGGGCATAAATTCCGCCGTTAAATTCGTAAGGTACAAATACTTCGGGATGGAATTCGCTTGCCACATCCTCAAAATCTTCAAACTGGGTCAGATCAACGGCTGCATTTCGAAGGGCATAATCTACAGGGACATGGTTCCATACCGAAAGAGCTACATCCGGTCCTGTTCCCGCAACCACTGCAGGAAGCAAGGTATTGGTATCTATAAGCTTAACGTTGACTCCGATGCCGTAGGTCGGAGTAAAGATCTCGTCAATCATATTTTTTAATATGGTTGCCTGGTCTCGGCCGGACAACAACCATACGTCTATCACTTTTCCGTCTTCATATACACTTCCGAGAGTGGAATAGTCTTCGAAGAAGGAAGCTACGAAAGATCTCAGCTCATGAGCCACCTTGCCCACAAAAGTTTCTTCCACATCCGGCAGTTTGGCTCCGTCCGTATTGACATACAGATAATCTATGTCCAGTTGTGAAGTGCTCATATTTAGCATGGCAGTTCCAAGAGAGCTTATATCCATCTTAAAGCCTTCCATGCCTCTGGGTATTGCATCCGGATTTTTTACGTATCTTTGCAGTCTCTTGGACATATTAACGACAACTGCGGTGTCGGTACCTCTTTGTCCGGTGTATTCTTCAAGCCTTAAGGCAATATCATCAAGTACTTTTATTTCTTCTTCCATAGCAACCATGACTTCGGGATATTTTACATGTATTCTGTAATCTCTGTATTGGTCCGGTTTGGCCCCTGTAAGAACAAGAATTTTTCGATATATGGCATTAAGTCGGTAAATACTCTGATCCAATTGAGTTAATATGTCTCCCATCCTACCCA
>CAZIHC010000064.1:0-9839 GCA_964538605.1 uncultured Herbinix sp.
TTTAATGAGTAAATTAAAGTATGATAAGAATTTGCTTTATCGACAGAATGATGTAATATGATTGAAATTCAGACTTTCTAAATAGCTATCAGGTCATCTTCGTACATCATATACTCTACCAGCATATATATAGCTGCCCAAAATAACACGTCATATTTTCCGGTTAATTCTAGATAAATCGGTTTTATAGAAATCAATGAAGAGATTTTCGCCAACTGAGCATCATCCTGATAAATAATAACACAATTATTTTTTTGTCGTTCGATATGCATGCGACCGAATATGGTATCGACATCCATTTTATCGACTTGAGGCCTGCGAAATAATATGCTTTGTATTTTAGTGCGTTCAGGAGTAAGAGCAAATTTGAGATTTGCCGTTGCTATCTCTTTATTATCCTTATAAATAACATATTTTTTTGAATCTTCACAGTTCCATTTTTTATTTTTTATCGGATGATATACTATATCGGTTGTATAAACCGTATTTCCTTTTACGTCAAGGATTTTACCTGTGGTACCGGTAAAGATTTTCCTGCATATTTTTGCAACAGTTACACCTTTTTCATCTAAAATTTTATGGGAAAATAACCCTTTTTGAATTCGGAATTTCATTTAAAACCCCCTATGATATCATGTAAATAACTCCACCGATAATGCCTGATCCTAGCATGACATAAATGGGATTAGGTTTTAGCTTCCGCAAGATAAATAAAGCTACTGCAAATATTATAAGAGAAGCATAATTAATTGCCTGAGGATTTAATGAAAAACCATGTTCACCAAAGAAAGCCAGATTAAAAATTGATAGCCCTGCGGAAGCAATCAAAGCTACTATTGTCGGTCTTAAACCGGACAATACACCTTGTATAACAGTCAAATCTTTATATCTAAAATAAATCCATGCCAAAAGCGAAACGATAATACAGGAAGGAAAGATGCAACCTATAGTAGCAGTAATAGCACCCGGAATACCTGCAATTCTTATTCCGACAAATGTGGCCGAATTAATTGCAATAGGTCCTGGGGTCATTTCAGCAATAGTTATTAGATCTGTAAACTCAGATAATGTCAGCCAGTTATGAATATTAACCACCTGATTTTGAATTAATGGTATTGCAGCCATGCCCCCGCCAAAGCTAAATAGGCCGATTTGAAAGAAACTCCATAATAGTTTTAATAGTATCATAGATTATCATCCTTTTTAATCGTATTGATTTGAAGCATAATTTTTGCAGCTCCAATGCATCCGCAAATTAAGATAATATAAATAACATTTAATTTAAAATAAAATGTTGCAATAAAAGCTCCTGCCATAATAAGTGCGGATATTAAGTCCTTTTCCTTAATAACATTACCTCCGAGATTTATAACCACGTCGGCAATAACTGCAGCAATACCTGTCTGCATACCTTTCAGAACGGCATTTACTATGAGATTGTCTCGAAATGCAGTATAGAATAATGCAATAACAGAAAGGGTTATAAAAGGTGGTAAAACTGTTCCGAGTATTGTAACCATAGCACCTAATATACCTGCTACACGATACCCCAACAGTATCGATGCATTGACTGCAACCGCACCAGGTGAAGATTGAGCTATTGCAGCTAAATTTAGCATTTCATTTTCTTCAATCCACTGCAATTCGTCTACAAATTTCTTTTTCATCAACGGGATAATGACAAATCCTCCTCCAAAGGTAAAAGCGCTTAAGTAAAAAGTGGAAGCAAACAGTTTTCTGTAAATATGATTTTTTTTCAATTTTTTGACCTCCTTTAAGGGTATTATACAGCTTGAGGTTTTATAAATAAAATAGTATTATTATATAAAGTTTATAAGATATTTCTTATAAGTTGGAGGTTATATGACATTAAGACATCTAAAAATATTTGTTACAGTCTGCGAAACAGGAAGTACAACTGCAGCAGGAGAAAAGCTGCATATTGCGCAGCCTTCAGTAAGCCTTGCTATAACAGAACTGGAAGAATATTATGGGATAAAATTATTTGACCGTATTGCCAAAAGACTCCATATCACTGATACGGGAAAAAAATTTCTGCAATATGCAACCCATATCGTGGGCCTTTTTGAAGATATGGAAAAGGAGTTAAAAAACATAGATGCCATTGGTGTCATACGTATCGGTGCAAGCGTCACCATCGGAAATTATTTATTACCCGGGTATATTAAAGATTTTAAAAAAAATCATCCGCAAATGGATGTTAAAGTACTCATTGACAATTCAGAAGTAATTCAGCAATATATTTTATCTAATAAAATTGATATAGGACTTATTGAGGGTATAGTTCATAGTTCATATATTATAGAGCATAGATTCCGTGAAGATGAATTGGTGATGATTTGTGGAAATGAGCATCCTTTTGCCAATAGAAAAGACATTGAAATTTTAATGCTTCAAGGTGAAAGCCTATTATTAAGAGAAGCAGGAAGTGCGGGGCGCGAAATTTTTGACAGCGTAATGACGTCACATGGGGTTAAAATTGAGCCTGTCTGGGAAAGCACCAGTACACAGGCTATAATAAAGGCAGTACAGGCAGGGCTTGGTATTTCCGTGCTGCCATATTTACTGGTAAAGGATTCGCTTGAGCGTAATGAAATCAGTCAGTTTCAGATAAAAGGATTAAGATTTCAAAGAAGTTTTTCTGTTATTTACCATCAGAATAAATTTCTTACTGAAAGTATGAAAGAATTTATTTCAATATGTAAATAAAAGGATTTTGAATATTTTTATTTGATATTGACATATTTCATCATCAGGATAATAATTAATGGGGTATATTGAAAAATATTTTCTTTAATTTATATGTATGTTATATGTATGATTCTGCAATAAGACGTTTGTAATATGCCGAGTCAGATATTCGGATATGACATATTTAATAGGCCAGATATATCCATAGAATAGTTTTCATATTAAATAATGTAAGTAAAAAGTAAAAATTTTTTATGATAATTAAAATTTAATTAAGGAGTAATGAATATGAGTGAAAAATGCAATCAAAGCTGTGGGAGCTGTTCGGCAAACTGCTCATTAAAGAATAAGAAGCAAAATTTTTATGAAAATCCGCATGAATTGAGCAATATCAAAAAAGTTATCGGTATAGTCAGCGGCAAAGGCGGAGTTGGCAAGTCGCTGGTAACTTCTATGTTGGCAGTAACTATGAACAGGTTAGGTTATCATACGGCAATACTGGATGCAGACATTACCGGACCTTCCATACCTAAAGCATTCGGAATTAAGGAAAAAGCAAAAGGTAATGCATTGGGTTTAAATCCTGTCAAAACAAAGACTGGTATAGATATTATGTCTGTAAATTTGCTTTTGAATAATGATACCGATCCTGTTGTATGGAGAGGACCTATCATAAGTGGTGTAGTAAAGCAGTTTTGGACAGATGTTATTTGGAAAGATGTGGATTTTATGTTTATTGATATGCCTCCAGGTACCGGGGATGTTCCTCTTACGGTATTTCAGTCTATTGCCGTTGACGGAATAATCGTAGTTACCTCACCACAGGAGCTGGTATCAATGATAGTGACAAAGGCAGTTAAGATGGCTGAAATGATGAACATTCCCATCATCGGTTTAATAGAGAACATGTCATACTTTAAATGTACAGATTGCGGCAAGGAGCATAAGATTTATGGTGACAGCCATATAGATGAAATAGCCAATGAGCACAACTTAAAAGTACTTGCCAAACTTCCGATAGATCCGAAAATATCTGCAGCCTGTGATAAGGGCATGATTGAACTTTGTGAAGGCGATTGGTTTAATTCTGTAGCAAATATACTTGAAGAATTAATAGATACTGACAAAAAATAAATACATAAATTGCCTGATTTATCTATGTATAAAAAAGCAAATATAAAAGAAAATACACAGCAAATACCGCCTGTAAAACAGGCGGTATTTTTTCGTTTGGTATAGGTAGAATCCGGAAGATGAAAACTTTAAAATCCCCTGATAGTTGTAAAATCATAGCCGGACACCGAGGGCATTTATTTTAAGATTTGTTTTTATTGCTGTTTATATATTTTGACGTCATTTTAGACATAAAATTTCCCATTTTTTATGGGAAAAGATAGCAGGCAAGCGTCAGTTTTTTATGACAAAAGCTATGGCAGATAATAAAATGTTTAGAAATGATATGCTTTGCAATCCCGTATCCGATTTTTTGAGGGTCTGCCATTAACTCTTTTGGAACAGGTAGTGGAGAAGTTTTAGATAAAAAAACTATTGACTCTCACATTATGGTATAGTCTAAACTGTAATTGAGCTCAAAAATACACATAGGTGAGGATAAGATATGCTGAAAATAGGAGAATTCTCCAAACTGACAAGAATAAGCATTCGGATGCTGCGTCATTATGACGAAATCGGTCTGCTTGTCCCTGAAAACGTTGATGAATTTACAGGGTACAGGTATTACAGCGAAGAACAGTACAATGTTTACCATCTATCATGTCAGTCCAGCCCAGACACAAAACAAGGATGAGCTTGTTACGGAAGTTTGCTTTCCGGTAAAAAAGAAATAAATTAATAACTTCAAAGCCGTCTGATTAAACAGACGGCATTTTTTACATGAGATTAACGTTAAAAAATTTTATCTATTGCAAATTGATAGATATGTTACTATTAGATATAATGTAAGAGGAAATGAAAATTATACCAGGGTTTTTTATTCAGATATAAATATTTTTAATATGAAAAATAAACGGATTAGAAAAGGAGAGTATTATGAGAAGAGTAAATTTCGGCCCAAAACCATATTTGTATCCTATGCCGGTGCTGATTATAGGAACTTATGATGAGAACGGTGTTCCCAATGCCATGAATGCAGCATGGGGAATTATAACAGATAGCAATGAAATTACAATCAGTTTGTCTGCACAGCATAAAACAGCAAAAAATCTTGCTGTCACAAAGGCATTTACAGTAAGTATTGCAACTGAGAATATGGTTGTTCCTTGTGATTACGTGGGGGTTGTATCGGGAAACCAGGTGCCTGATAAATTTGAGAAAGCAGGCTTTCATGCAACAAAGAGCCAATTTGTAAATGCTCCTCTGATTGATGAATTGCCATTTGCACTTGAATGTAAGGTGAAAAGTTTTAAAGATGAAATTTTAGTTGGTGAGATTGTAAATGTCAATGCTGATGAGAGTATTTTAACCGACGGTAAAGTAGATCCCGAAAAATTGAAACCTATCATATACGATCCTGTTAACCGTAATTACCTGGGATTTGGCAGGAAGGTGGGAAATGCTTATAAGGACGGACTGAAAATAAAGTAAAGGTACAATTCATTGATAAATTCGGTGTTCAGTGGGGGCATTGTGGACGAAAGCTGAATTAGGGGTGTATAAAGTGACAAACAAAGAAATAATTGAAATTGCTATGGAGCAGTCGGCTGTTGACTTAAATTGTCACGCAGATGATTTTCTGAAAGATAATCATGTAGTTGTAGACTATAAAAAGAATGCTTTGACCAAAAGATTTTATAATGAACAAATTGCACGCATACTGGCTTCATACGGAAGCAATATTGTAGTATCACGATATTGTGACAGAGTACATAAACAGGTTTGAATTTTACTACTGCTTTGATACACCTAATATCTATTGGTTGAATATATTTGAAGTTATTAAAAACCGTATGAGGATTTAAACTTATGCTTTCTTGAGTGAAAATGTTCTAAATAATATGACAAAATGACTACTTGTATCAAATTATAATCATATGGGGGTATTAAATAATGAAATATAATAATATATCAAATGTCAGGCTGATACCGGGGTTATTTAAGGAAAGGCAGACAATTAACAGGAATTATCTGATGAGTCTGTCTAGCCAGGCCTTGCTTCAGAATTTTTATATAGAGGCTGGAATTATTATGCCCGGGCTTACTGTTTTAGAAAACCCGGCCGAAAGCGGCCTGCATTGGGGTTGGGAAGCTCCCATCTGCCAGTTGAGGGGGCATTTTCTGGGGCATTGGATGTCTGCTGCTTCTATGCTTGTTGAAACTGAAAATGATACGGAACTTAGAGGAAAACTGGAGTACATTGTATCCGAACTTGCCAGATGCCAGAAAAGAAACCGTAACGGCTGGATAGGATCAATTCCTGAAAAGTATTTTGATATACTTGAAACGGACGAATATATATGGTCGCCTCAATATACTTTACATAAAACCCTGATGGGTCTTTTGGACGCATATAAGCATGCCGGTATCGGACAAGCACTTGATATATTAAAAAAGGCTTCTGACTGGTATATAAACTGGATTTCCCGTATCCCGGCGGACAAGCCATGGGTTGTTCTTAAGGGAGAGTCGGGGGGAATGCTTGAAATCTGGGCTTCTCTTTACGAAATAACAAAAGAAGATAAGTATATGGATTTATGCAAGGCATACAGCGGATATGCTGTTTTTGGGCAGTTGCTTAACGGTGAGGATGCGTTAACGGACAATCATGCCAATGCAAGTATCCCTACAGCCCATGGAGCCGCCAAAATGTACGAAATAACCGGGGATAAAAAATGGCTTTCCATAGCCGAACTTTTCTGGAAATGTGCGGTCACAGACAGGCCTATGTATGCTACCGGTTCGGCAAATGCAGGTGAGTTTTATATCGCTCCGGGTAAATTATATCAGGCATTAGGTGACAGAAACCAGGAATTTTGCACAATGTATAATACTGTAAGACTGGCTGATTACTTATATGGGTTTACCGGGAAAGCAGAATATCTTGACTTTATAGAAATAGCCCTGTATAACGGGTTTTTGGCCCAGCAAAACAAACGGACCGGAATGCCGACTTATTTTCTTCCAATGAAACCGGGGGCAAGAAAAA
Source organism: uncultured Herbinix sp. (assembly GCA_964538605.1). Taxonomy (GTDB): domain Bacteria; phylum Bacillota; class Clostridia; order Lachnospirales; family Lachnospiraceae; genus Mobilitalea. Next base: position 6,875 of record CAZIHC010000064.1, read on the forward strand.
AGTGGGGGACAACACGCAATGATTTTTGGTGTTGCCACGGAACCATGGTTCAGGCCCAGACTTTTTACCCCTATCTTTGCTATTATACAAAGGATAACGAAGTGACCGTGGCACAGTATATTCCCAGTCAGGCATCATTCAATCTGAACGGAAACCGTATTAAAATAACACAGAACGTATACATGACTTACAGCGGCGACTTTTTATTCAGTGAAGGCAAAAATGAAGGCAAGAACCGCTGGCAGTTTGAATTCAGAATAGAAAGTGACAGGGAGTTTACGTTAAAGTTAAGAGTTCCGAAGTGGCATCAAGGCGAAGTTAATATTTCGGTAAACGGAAGGAAAGTTGCTTCTGATATAAATGACGGTTTTGTCTGTATAGAGAGAAAATGGGCCGTCACAGACAGATTGGAGCTTAAATTTAATGCTGAACTTTCGCTAAAAACACTTCCTGACAGGCCTGATAAGGCGGCTGTTATGGAAGGGCCTGTTGTGCTTGCGGGAATTGACGAAAATGATGAAGGGCTGCGGCTGGTAGACGGTAAAATATCAGAGACATTCGTGCCGTTTATAGAACATACCTATGATGCATTTCCGTGGCAGCAGTCGACACACCGTACCATAGGTCAAGGCAGGGAAATTACTTTTATGCCCTTATATGAAATTACTGATGAACCGTATAATATTTACTATACTATCAAATAAGTAAAGAAAAAGGATGTTAAATCCGGTATCAATTTAATTTGCAACGGGGATCAAATACTAATAAAATTTAATTTACGGAGGAGATTATGAAGAAAGTATCGGTTTTAATTAATGCAAAAGACACAATAGGAAAGATTCGTCCCGAAATTTTCGGGCATTTTTCTGAACATTTAGGCAGATGCATATATGACGGTATTTATGTAGGTGAAGATTCGGATATTCCAAATATAAAAGGAATACGTAAAGACATAATAGAAGCCTTTAAAAATATAAAGCTTCCGGTCCTTCGCTGGCCGGGTGGCTGTTTCGCCGAAGATTACCACTGGAAGGACGGAATAGGGCCCAAAGCTCAAAGAAAGAAAATAGTAAATACAAACTGGGGCGGAGTGGTAGAGGACAATTCTTTTGGAACTCATGAATTTATGGAACTATGCAGACTTGTAGGCTGCAAACCTTATATTAACTTAAATCTTGGCGCCGGTACGGTGCTGGAAATGGCGGAATGGATAGAATACATAACGTCCGATGCCGATTCGCCTATGGCCAATCTCAGAAGAAAAAACGGGCAGGATGAGCCGTGGAAGCTGGAATATATAGGGATAGGAAATGAAAACTGGGGCTGCGGCGGCAATATGCGGCCGGAATATTATGCCGATTTATACAGGCAATATCAGACATTCTGCAAAAACTATTCCGGCAACAAGTTATATAAAATAGCCTGCGGCCCAAGTTCATCCGATTATAACTGGATGGAAGTCCTGATGCAGCGGCTTGACCCGAATGTGGTAAACGGAATTGACCTGCATTATTACACTATGCCGTACTTCCCTAATAAGGATTCCGCAACAAAATTTGATGATAAGCAATATTATGACACTATAGAAGCTGCCTATTTTGCCGATGAGCTTATAACCCGCCATACTGAAATTATGAACAGGTATGATCCGGAAAATAAAATAGGACTGATAATCGGTGAATGGGGCTGCTGGCACGAGGTGGAACCAGGAACCAATCCGGCATTTTTATATCAGCAGAATACCATGAGAAATGCCCTGGTTGCCGCTATTGAACTTAACATTTTCAATAACCATAGCAAACGGGTTGTCATGGCCAATCTTGCCCAGACCGTAAATGTACTCCAGGCTATAATATTAACTGAAGGAGAACGGATGGTTAAGACACCCACATATCATGTCTTTGATTTATATAAGGAGCATCAGGACGCTACGGCGGTTTATTGCTTTGTAGAAGATGTCCGCACCGGTCTTGATAAGCCTGTGAAAATGATTTCAGGTTCCGCATCAGTAAAAGACGGGGCTATGACTATTACATTATCCAACTGCTCACTTACCGAAGATGCCGAGGTTGAATGTGATATTTCGTATTTCGGTTTTAAGAATATAAGTGCTAAAATCCTTACAAACGATGCCCGGGCTTATAATGACTTTGATGCACCGGATAGAGTTAATATCAGGGATTACCATATAAATAAAGCCGGTGACAGTTTGTCGTTTATCATGCCTCCATGCTCAATAATATCAATCCAATTGAATTAATAACGGATGCCTGTTAATATCTGAAAGAAAATGATATAAGGATAAAAAGAATTTCATTGGGATGTGCCTTAAATTTATCAACTGCCTTTCTGACCGCTTGAGGGGAAGAAGCCAAGAAGATGGCACCGGATGCCGGTTTGGCACAGAATGTATCAAATGGGAGTAGCGCAAGTGAGAGCCGGCAGCTTTGAGAACCAAAAGCCGCAGGACATTTCATGGGATTTTTACAAAAGACAGCCGGATATTGTTGTTATAAACCTCGGGACAAATGATAACAGTTATACAAAAGGAATAGAAGACAGGGTTTTAATGTTTACAAAAGAATATACTAAGTTTATTAAAAAAGTAAGAGAACATAACCCTGATGCAACAATAATCTGTTCCCTTGGAATAATGGGCGGCCAGCTTTATCCTGCTGTTGAGAGTGCAGTTAATGCATATAAGAATGAAACGCAAGATGAGAATATCGAACTGTTAAATTTTGACGAGCAGCTGCAAAATGACGGATATGCGTCCGATTGGCATCCTACCGAAATAACCCATGAGAAAGCAGCTAAGAAGCTGGTGGCAAAAATTCAGGAAAAATTGGTTAAGTGAATGTTAAAGTGTCGGGAAAATCAGGCAAAATCTGCTTTTCCGGCACTTTTTATTATGAGCTAATTGCGATGTACGCAGAACCTAGATATGTAAATAATAGAGAGTGGG
>CAZIHC010000065.1:0-9838 GCA_964538605.1 uncultured Herbinix sp.
AATTTAGCATGATTCAAACACATCATACCCCAACACTTGACAAAGAGCCAAAAAATCCTGCATTTACCACTGGATCAGTAGTATTAAACGCAGGATTAGAAATACTCTTCACTTTATTTTATTCAATATGTCCCAACTTGTGAACTTTATCATATGCCTATTTCAAAAACCTATTATTAAACATGATTAATCTTGCTTTTTACTCATCCCAGTTATGATAAACTTCCTGTACATCATCATCGTCTTCAAGCAATTCAAGGATTCTTCTCATATTCTTAATGTCCTGCTCGTCGGTAAGCTGTACCCAGGTCTGAGGAATCATGGTGACTTCGGCCTGTACCATTGGTACGCCTTCGCTTTCAAGCTTTTCTCTGACTGCGCTGAATGAATCCGGATCGGTTAAAATTTCGTAGCTGTCTTCCTCTTCTATAAAATCTTCCGCTCCGGCATCCAGAGCAATCATCATCAGATCATCGGCATTTAAATTGCATTCTTCTTTGTCTATTATAATCTGGCCTTTGCGATCGAACATAAAGGATACACAGCCTGTTGTTCCGACGTTGCCGTTTCCTTTTGAAAATGCTGCCCTGACATTGGCTGCTGTCCTGTTTTTATTGTCGGTTAAGGCTTCGACTATTATTGCCGTTCCGTTAGGTCCATATCCTTCATATGTAATAGGTTCGTAATTAACGGCATTGATATCTCCTGCTGCCTTCTTTATACTGCGCTCTATTGTATCATTGGGCATATTATTGGATTTTGCCTTTGCGATAACATCTCTTAAGCGGCTGTTGGTATTAGGATCAGGTCCGCCTTCTTTTACCGCAACAGCTATTTCACGGCCAAGTTTAGTAAATATTTTGCCCTTTGCCGCATCATTCTTTTCTTTTTTATGTTTAATATTAGCAAACTTTGAATGTCCAGCCATAAAAACTCTCCTTACCTGTTAAAGTCTGTTAATCAGTAAATGTCAATCGTCTTAATATAATAGTATCCAGTTATACCTCAAAATTTACCATATCCCATAGGATACATATGTAGCAGGTGGAATAGATTTTTGCTATTCCACGTTGTCAATAATTTTTCTGAGCTTTTCCATTACAGATACAGTTTCTTCGGCCGTTCTTATAGCACACATAATAGTATCGTCGCCTGCTATACAGCCTACTATACTGTTCATCTGCAGTGCATCCAAAGCAGCAGCTACAGCCATAGCCATACCGGATACGGTTTTAATTACAAGGATATTTTGAGCCATATCCATGGACAAAAACCCTTCCCTAAGTACCCGGGTATACTTTTCGCTAAGGCCCGGTTCTGTCTTTTGTATGGCAATATATTTTTGTCTGCCGCCGTCAACAGCCACCTTGGTCAGTTTTAATTCTCTGATGTCCCTGGACACTGTGGCCTGGGTTACATTATAGCCTTCTTTCATTAACCATTCTGCCAGTTCTTCCTGAGTTTCAATATCATACTTATTAATTAACTCCAATATTTTACTTTGTCTGCTCAGTTTCATTGTTTACCAATGCCTTTCTATTATAGTTTTTCATTTATTAAGCTTTGAACGTAAAACCTCAAACAAACTGGTATTGTTCAACCGGATCAGTTTTGTAACAAATTCCGCCTTCTTAATAATTATTTTGTCATTTGTGCCTAGTTCAATCACATTTTGCCCGTCAAAAGTAGCAATGGCTTCATCGGGCTGGGTCTTTTTGCTTTCCCTTATAACAACCTTAATTGTATCGTCAGCCGATACAACCACGCTTCTTGGACTCAGGGAGTGAGGACAGATCGGAGTGATTACCATGACATCCGCTTTTGAAGCTATTATCGGTCCTCCTGCGGATAAATTATAAGCTGTCGAGCCTGTAGGCGTCGATATAATAACCCCGTCTCCCCTATAATCGTCAATCAGTTGGTCATTTACATATATTTGCATACTTATAATTCTTGATAACCCCATCCGAGTTATAACAATGTCATTTAATGCATAACCCTTATAAAAATACTTATCATCCGGGGTTAAATGACTGTCTCCTTTATAAAGTTCCCCTCTTAGCATTATTCTGTTTTCTACCACATAATCATCGTCAAATAACTTATTTAAAGCATCTATGGTATGATTTTTTTCTATTTCTGCAAGAAAACCTACCGTCCCCAGATTAATGCCGAGAATAGGAACATTCAAGTTCATAAGATGAGTCGCACACCGAATTATAGTCCCGTCTCCTCCCAATACTATGGCGCATTCAACGTCAAGACTACAGTACGCCTCTTTGCTTTCTTCCAGAGACCGGACATTGGCAAGAACAGCTTTTTTTCCCGCTTCTTCGATATACCGGGAAATATTTTCAGTAATAATATTATCTTTATCTTTGTCCTCATTTGTGACAATTAAAAATCTGTCCATATAAGCTTGCTCCCCTGATTATCGATAAAAGTTTATCATATTATATAATGAAATTCAAGCAAACCTTACTATTTTTAGTATTATTAATCATATTTTAAGTATATTTAAACATAATTTTACATAGTAAGCATTACATTAATTATGCCAGCTGTTCATGGGCATTTAGAACAACTTCCTCAATTGCCTCATCCTGCAGGCGAGACCTTGATTCCTGCTGCGATAAATTCTCTGAATTTTTTGTCAGTTTCAGATGTAATAAATATTCTATATTGCCCTCAGGCCCTTTAATCGGGGAATACGTAATTCCAAGGCAGTCAAATCCTATTTCATTCGCAAAGGAAGAAACTGTCCTGATTACTTCCATATGCACTTTTTTATCCCTGACAACTCCTTTTTTGCCTACCTTTTCACGGCCTGCTTCAAATTGTGGTTTAATTAAGCACACAATTTCACCGTCTTTAGCCAATAATTCCTTTACAGGCAAAAGGACTTTTGTTAACGATATAAACGATACATCTATTGATGAAAAAGCTATCTCATCCTGTATCTGGTCACGGGTCAGATAGCGAATATTGGTTTTTTCCATGGATATGACCCGTTCGTCCTGCCTTAGGCTCCATGCCAGCTGATTGGTACCAACATCAACGGCATAAACCTTTATTGCTCCGTTTTGCAGCATACAATCGGTAAACCCGCCGGTGGATGCCCCCACATCCATGCAGATTTTCCCGACCAGGCTTATAGGAAATACCTCCAATGCCTTCTCAAGCTTTAAACCTCCGCGGCTTACATATTTAAGCTTTTCACCTTTTATTTCTATCTTTACATCCACGGGAAATGTACTTCCGGCTTTATCTTCCTTTTGTCCGTCCACATATACATTACCGGCCATAATTATAGCTTTAGCTTTTTCCCTGGAAGGAGCCAGATTTCGGTTCACCAAAAGTACATCCAACCGTTCCTTCATAAAATCACACTTTCCGCTTTATAATATCATCATCGTCAATTTACATTTTTTTAAGTTCGTCCAATATCTTTATTGATATACTGTCCGCATCAAGCCCGTACTTTCTGAACAACTCGTCTATTTCTCCCTGTTCGATAAACATATCTGGTATTGAGAAATTAATATGCCTGATATTTTGCATATTATTTCTGCAAATATAGTCGGATACCATCTGACCGAAGCCTCCGGTTCTGATATTATCTTCTATAGTAATAAAAACATTGTGGTCTTTTGAAAGCTCATTTATAAGTTCATAATCTATCGGGGATACAAAGCGCACATTAACCAAACTTGCCTCTATATTATGCTCCTTTAGTCTTTCTAATACAGCGGCAGCAGTCTTAACCATGCTTCCTACCGCAAGAATTGCGATTTTTTCTGCCTTACTTAGTATTTCACTCTTGCCTAATATTACAGGTTCCCTGTATTCTGCAAAGCCCTGATAAGCTTCCCCTTTGGGGTATCTTATAGCTACAGGCCCGTCATAATTTAGGGCAAACTCCAGCATATCTTCCAGTTCCCATTTGTTTTTTGGCGCCATAACTACCATATTCGGTATATGACTTAAGTAAGACAAGTCAAAAATTCCCTGATGAGTTTCTCCGTCTTTACCGCAAATTCCTGCCCGGTCTATGGCAAATACAACCGGAAGCTTATTTATACATACATCATGTATTATCTGATCATATGATCGTTGTAAGAATGTAGAATATATGGCAACCACAGGCCTAAATCCTTCCGTCGCCAGGCCTGCCGCAAAAGTAACCGCATGCTCTTCTGCTATTCCCACATCAAAAAAGCGGTTCGGAAAAACTTTGCTAAACGCATGTAGTCCCGTACCGTAAGGCATGGCAGCCGTTATAGCCACCACTTTTTCGTTCTTTTCTGCAGCTTTTATCAGGGCGGATGAAAAAACCTTGGTATAGGTTTCTGCCTTTGTCTTTCCCTTTGTCTTTCCGTTATTTATATAAAACGGATCAATTCCATGGTATTTACTCGGATGCTTTTCGGCAGGTACATAGCCTTTTCCTTTCTTGGTTATTACATGAATAACCACCGCTTTATTAGCTCTGCTAGCGGTATTAAGAGCAGATAAAATGCTGTTTACATTATGGCCGTCTATAGGCCCTATATAAGTAAGCCCCATATCTTCAAACAACATATTTGGAAGCATGAAATGCTTAATTGCATCCTTGGAGCGTTTCAAACGATTTACTATATCCTTTCCGCCGGGCAGCTTCGAAGTTAAAATATTTTCCATATTTTCTTTAAAATCCGTATATTTGGTATTGGTCCTTAGTTTTGCCAGGTAATTGGCCATGCCGCCGACGTTTTTTGATATGGACATTTTATTGTCGTTAAGTATTATAATAAGGTTTGATTTTAGCCTTCCCGCATTGTTCAATGCTTCATATGCCAGGCCGCCGGTCAGAGCCCCATCTCCTATTACGGCGACAATTTTGTTGTTTTCTCCTTTTAAATCCCTGGCTTTAACCATACCCAAAGCCGCAGATATGGCGGTTGAGCTGTGCCCTGTATCAAATGAATCGCATTCACTTTCTTTCCTTTTGGGAAAACCGCTTATTCCGCCCATCTGACGAAGTTTTGCAAACCCTTCTTTTCTGCCGGTTAAAATCTTATGTGTATATGATTGGTGTCCCACATCCCATATGAGTTTATCCTTGGGAAAATCCAAAAACAGGTGCAGGGCCATGGTAAGTTCCACAACCCCCAGATTGGAAGCCAGATGGCCCCCTGTCCTGCTGACATTTGATATAAGAAAATACCTGATTTCATCAGCCAGCTTCTTATAATCCTGAGGATTTATATTTTTAATATCATTGGCTTTATTTATTTTATCCAATAAATTGGGCAATTTCGCACACCTCATTTCCGGACTTTTATTTCGTCCGAACATTTTCCATATTAACAGTTAAAATTATTTACTTATCCCTGTTAATAAGTTTAACAATCAGTTTTTCCAGAAATTCGTTCTCATAAGGCAAAGATTTATAGGCTTTTATTGCCCGTTCGGTAACTTTAGCCACTTCTTCTTTGGCCTGTTCAATATCCATTAACGAAACATATGTGCATTTTTCGTTCTTCTCGTCACTGTGGACAGGCTTTCCGAGGGTTTTGTTATCACTGATAACATCAAGAATATCATCCCTGATCTGAAATGCCAATCCAATGTCTTCGGCTATACTTTCTATTATCCTTATTTCCTCTTCCTTAGCCCCTGCGAGAATTGCTCCTATCATCATGGAAGCCTGTATCAAAGCTCCGGTCTTTAACCGGTACATTAAATCCAGTGTATCTTTTTCTATCCGGTTACCTTCGGATTCGATATCTATTACCTGTCCACCGATCATTCCGTGAATGCCTGCCTTTTTTGCCAATATATTTATTGCCTTTAAAATTCTTTTATAAACCGAATCCGCATTGTCATTGTTATCGTCAGCAGCTTCAAATGCCTTTGATACGGTTTCAAAGGCATAGGTTAGCAGGCCGTCACCGGCAAGGATGGCAAGTGCCTCTCCGTATACCACATGGGTGGTTTTTCTTCCCCTGCGAAGCTCATCGTTATCCAGGGCGGGCAGATCATCATGGACAAGGGAATAGGTATGAATCATTTCGATAGCAGCCATAAAAGGATACAGTATACTTTCGGTTTTACCGCCAAACAAACGGAAGGTTTCCAGCATAAGCATCGGACGGAGCCTTTTTCCTCCTGCCAAAACACTGTAGTTCATGGCTTCCATAAGATTTTTGTAAACGCCCTCTTCTTTCGGGAGATATTTAAGTATTATATTTTCAATTTCAACGGTTCTTTCTTTTAACTCAACATCAAAGTTCATCAGATTCTCCGCTTTCACTTAATATAATAAGTTCTTTTTCCACCTTGTCTATGGAATCATTACAGGCTTTTAAAAGCTTCATTCCTTCCTGATAAAGGGCAAACGAATTTTCAAGGCTTATGTCCGGTTTTTCCAGTTCTTCTATAATTTTATCCAGTTTTTCAAAGGCTTCTTCTAATCTAAAGTCTTTTTCCGCCATATAAACCTCCGTTATAATAATTACATTCTATCTTAAGAATCTATGCCATTACTTTACCTTTTAATTTCTGTGATTTCTTCAGCGCGGGATATAATATCACCGTCCAAAAGGGAGATACGAAGCAAATCGTTTTTCTCTACCTCACGGATGCTTTGTATAGGTTTTCCTTCCTTACCCGAAACCAGAGCATACCCTTTCTTTAACTTGGACAGGGGGGATAACCCCTCCAGTTTAGTAATATAAATTTCCATCTTATGACGTACTTCTTTTAACTTACGCTCCATAAGATATGCCATCTTTTCTTCCATATCCGCAAGCCTTTGCTTTTTCTGCCTAATCTGATACGAGGGACTGGCATAAAATAGCTTAAGCTTATATTCCCGCAGTTTTGACCTATGTAGTGCCACATTATGCATTACTGCTTTTTGCATCTTTCTTTTGTAATCTTCAATCATATTGCTGAAAGCTATGTAATCATTCACAGCCAGCTCGGCCGCTGCCGAAGGAGTCGGTGCACGAAGGTCTGCCACATAATCGGCTATTGTAAAATCTGTTTCATGCCCCACCGCTGATATTATGGGAGTATTGCAGGCATAAATGGCCCGGGCAACAATTTCTTCGTTAAAAGCCCACAAATCCTCGATAGAGCCTCCGCCTCTTCCTACTATTATTACATCCAGTTTTAACTTATCCAGAATTTTTATGCCCCGTACAATACTTTCTGCCGCTCCTTCCCCCTGAACCTGGGCAGGATACAAAACAAGCTGAACATAAGGATTCCTGCGTCTTGATATATTCCTTATATCTTGTATAGCGGCTCCGGTGGCTGCCGTAACAATGCCAACCCTTTTCGGATAAGGAGGTATCGGCTTTTTATGGGCTTTGTCAAACAGTCCTTCTGCTTCCAAAGTTTTTTTAAGTTTTTCGAACTGCTCATACAATCTGCCCAGTCCGTCAAGAATTATCTGATTTGCGTATAACTGATATTTTCCGTCCCTTTCATATACATTGATACTTCCTAAAACTATAACACTTTGGCCTTCTTCCAGCCGAAAGGTCAAGCCTCTTCTTTGGCCTGCAAACATCACGCATGCCAACTGGCCCTCTGCATCTTTGAGGGTAAAATAGATATGGCCGGATGTATGATATTTACAGTTGGATACTTCTCCTTTTACATAAATATTATTCAGGTACGGGTCCTTTATAAACATATTTTTAATGTATCTGTTTACTTCGGTAACTGTATATGCCTGCCTCATATTTACCTCTCTTTTGGTATTAAACCAATTTTGCCAGTACTCCGTTAATAAATGCCGGCGTTTCGTCTCCTCCGAACGTTTTAGCCAGTTCAACAGCCTCGTTAATGGCTACCTTAACCGGAATTTCATCGTCATAGCGCATCTCATATACGGCTATCCTAAGAATTGTAAGCTCAACTTTGCCTAGCCGCTTTATTGACCAGCCGCTTGTCGTTTTTGACAATATGTCATCTATTTCTTCCACTTTTTCCATTATTGCATTAACCCGTTTTATCAAATAATCATATTCTTCCGGTGTAATGTTTTCTATCTCCGATAAATATAACTTTATCTGTTCAGGCAATTCATTCTTGTCATGAAACTCTTTTCGAAACATCATCAGAAAAACATGCTCTCTAAGTTCTCTTCTTGTCACTCTTTATTTCCTCCTATGAGCGTCCAGAATAAAAGGGGTTGCTGCAAATACTGCCTGCTTTGACAGTACATGATTAGTCTGCAACATCCCCCTGGTTTGGTACAACTTACTCTTTAACTATATTAACTCCGGCTATCCGGACATTCACCGATTTTACATGAAGTCCGGTCATATTCTCTATAGCTAATTTAACTTTCTCCTGTACCTGTTTGGCAGTTTCCAAAACTCCGTATCCATAATTCAAGGTGAGAGCCATATCCACCGATACCGAATCAGGACTCACGGAAACTTTTACTCCTTTTGATATGTTTTTCTTTCCGAATTTGCCTGCCAAATCATTGGTAACATTTCCGCCGGTGGAAGCAACCCCTTCAACCTCAGTTGCAGCCAGCCCGGCTATAACCGCTACAACTTCATCGGCAATCTGTACTTCTCCCACTTTTCCGTTTTCGTGTATTTTATATGTGTTCCTGATTTCTTGTTCTTTATTCACGGTAGATACCTCCTATGTTCCATTTAGGTTTGGCATAACCTATATACTTATTTATAGATTACAATATAACATATTATATAGTATTATACCAAACTTATCATCTTTTGCAATTATTAATAATATTTTTTATGCCCACAGAACTTTTTAGTTCTTTTTTAACCACTGTCCTCTTATAAAAATAAACTGTTAAAACTACGAAGCTGTCACAGATAATTTGTGACAGCCCCTTTTTAAGCATGAGCATCCTTCAATTTTAATCATCTTTGTAAGATTATAATACAATATTTTTTAATACTTAATTATGTAATTCTATTCTGCAACCACAACAGGATTAATTGTTATTTTTTCGATAGGTGCATTGGTTTCTTTCATTACTATCTCTTCTATAATCGCCAATTGCTGGTCCGAAAGCGACGGTGCGTTGATAACTACGTTAACATCTCCGTCGGCATTCATTGTAACCATAGCATCGGCAAAACCTTTTGCTTCCAGCATAATTTCCGTATTATTTTCAATTTCAGCAATTCTGGTAAGCTCAATCATTCTTTCTATAATAGGCTGTTTGGCGTCTTCCGAAATGCTGTTGCTTTCAATAAGAGCCTGAAGATCAGCCTTGCTTCTTGCTCTGTCCTGCTCTCTTTCAAGTTTCTTGCTTATAAAGAAGTTCCCGTCCAAAGTTGTGCTTGCAAGAACTGCTTCTCCCGGTACACTTTTTTGCTTGACATCAAGTTCCCCGGTGTCCTTCACATCCTTAGCTGCGGCCAGTAAATCCTCGTCGGATATATCGCCCAGTTCCTGTCTGTCTTCATTTTCATCAACATCAACGGGTGCGGTTTCGTCATTTTCGTCAGTCGCTGTAGCATCTTGCTCTGTGTCCGTTGTGTCTGTAGTTTCGTTTGTATCATTTGTTGTATCATTGGTATCGTCGGTGGTAGTATCACCGGTTTCCTGGGCAAACAGTTCCCCGTCCAGACCGGTAATAACCTCATAATCCGGATTCGCAGTAATCAGCGAATCATCCTCGTCCGGTTTATCCTTGCTGGTAAAGCTTAAATAACCGGCAATCACAATCATAATCGCCAGAGCGGTGATTATGATTTGATTTTTCTTAAATATATTTTTCATATTAAACCTCCTGATCATTTGATACCATCACCCATCTTCATCACCTTTACTTTATGCGCTGGAATATTAA
>CAZIHC010000066.1:0-9814 GCA_964538605.1 uncultured Herbinix sp.
CCCCTCCGGGGCGCGTATTGCAACCCGCTTTATATGGTGTGTATAATGAAGTTTTTATATTTCCGTCCCCTCCGGGGCGCGTATTGCAACTCCTGGTACAAGTAAAGAGTTAAATATAACAGAAATTTCCGTCCCCTCCGGGGCGCGTATTGCAACTGCCGCCGTCTGAAAGCCTAATAATATAAGGGTTTTAAAGCCCAAAAGTGCGAATCACATAAAATAAGCTAAAATATATAACCTTTTAGTACCCGCAAAATGCGAAAAAGCCTTAAAATACGGGCGGTGCGAATGACCCGGTATTTTTATGTGCACTTCACATTCGCACCAAAACAATATAAGTTTTTATATAATCAGTAATATCACGCAAATAATAAATAGCATATGTCAATATGTTTTATCAGTGGTAACAGGCTTTAAAACCGGACTTTTACAGTTCCCATGTCTAATGAAGGATATATTCATTTGTATGCAGTTTTTCCGACATATCCGTCCCAATTATTTCCGTCAACCGTCTATAAAAACTTTAGCGGGATATCGGTAAAGGTATCTACCCGCTTTCAGGCAGCAAATTTAAACTGTACTGCCTTATCATATGTTAACCTATTATTAAATAATTGTCATAAAAGATATCTAAAATATAACTAATTAATTACAACTTCACATATACCGTATTGGTATAATAAAGATTGGTATTTTGTATACTTAATTATATGCGGCGAAATGCCCAGATCAATATCTTTTTCATGATAATGTCCTTCATACCGTTCTTGCATTATTTTAGATACTCTTTTAACCGCCTGTTTTTTTCCGTTTACCCCATTTTTACAGTATATCGGATATATGATGTTTTTTCCGAAATATCCGCTTCCTCCGCCTAATACAATAAAATTATCATATGATATGACTTTTTTATAATCAGGTATATAAAACGACGATATATAAGTTTTTTTGTAATAAGATGCATAGTTTTTAACGGCATCCATGATTAAATTTATATTAAGATTAGAAGCCACGGATTTATCTATCGTTAATTTAAAATTTATTACAGTACCGGGCGAAACAGCCTCTCTGATAAGATTTATATCATTATCCTTGCCTGTAGGATACAATTCTATTTTCTTTGTAAGAATCATTCTGCTGTTGTCTATAGGCAGGCTGTCTGATATGCTTATTCCTCTCATAATACTGTTGATTTCATTATTGGGATCTTTTTTATAGAGATTAAGTGTGTTAAGATACTCTGCTTCTATTTTCTTTACATCTTTATTATCATTAACCTTCCTCTCATTTGATTTTATAAATAACCACAGCAGTGCGGTACGAAGGCAGCCTTTCAGTGAACTGCCGGGTATATACGGCCTGTACCGTTCGTCCCGCATAAATTGCATTACGCTCGCAAAAGGATCTCCTTCTTTTATAGCATCAGCGGCATCAGCAGTATAATCGGTCATCGAATCAATTTCTTCCTTTAAATTAAAGTCATTAAAAAAATCATTTAAACTCTCATCCGGACGGCATAAAATGAACTTTTCATATTCATCTACTAAGCCTTTTTTTCTAAGCTCCGACATCATTTTCGGTATATTAATAAAATGAACTTTTTTATTTTCTTCGTCAAAATAAAAATCCCTTTTGTTATATTCTCGTCCGGAACCTATAAAAACTGGGCTTTTTGCAATAAGTTTCAAATCATACTGTTCCAAATGACCGAACCCATTCATGTTTTCACCCCCAGGAACATCGGCTTTGAGTAGCGGTAAACAGGATGTCCTGCTTTTTCGGCTACATTATAAACGCATCCTTTAAAGGTTTTTTTAAAAACCGATCCGGACGAAAAGAAATATTGTGTCTGCTTTTTAACCGAATAGGAAGAAGAATTTGCGGATTGTGTAAATCCTCCTCTTCTTATCAGCGTGTATGTACTTCCTTCTGTCACTTCTTTAAGCTCATCATCCGAAGGCAGAGAAGTTGTCAGCAGAATATAGCAATCGGGGTCTTTCATGTCAAGCATACTTCTTAATAAATCAATCTGCTCATCATTGCTGCTTCCTATGTCTGTTTCCTCAATAACTTCATATTTTCCGTATCCGGAGCTGACTTTACCTCCAATGCCCCCAAGCCCCAATAATTTAAGTAGCTTAATTACTTTTTCCAATACATCGCAAGAACCATAACCTATAATAACATAAAGACCGCAATCCCTTCCATTGTCAAAACTAAACAGGCCGACAGAATAAGGCATGGAATTGTCCAAACCCCTGACAGCCGCTTTATCGACAACATAATGACTGCCAAATGAAAAGTCTATGTCTTTAATATCGACAGTTGACTTGCCGCCAATAAAAGCAATGTAAGCTTCATACATGTCTACAGGAATATAATTTATTTTTTTTATCCGTTTACGTTTATCGGCAGTAATTACTGCCCTGTCCTGCAGTGCCAATACCGGTTTTGGCAAAAAAAGCCTTTTGCCGCAATACGGCATAGTATCGCTTAAAATCAAGGTACCGGAGGTAACATATTCTAAAAGCTCCGATATACCCTTTTCATCGTCTACCTGTAAAGCCGTATGGCATAGTGCCGAAAACAATGTATCTGCCCTTATAATCATATTTGATGTATCAAGGGATTTTGCGGAACCGCTGTCCCCTATGTGAAGAGGAGATTTAAATTTTAGCTTTAGTAGATAATAATTCATAATCTTCCACATCCCTGAAGTATTTATATATCTCATTCAAATATTTGCTTATTATACAATCCCTGTCCTCATAAGCTGTAATGTCGAAATTTTTAAAGCTGACCCTGCCGCTTCCTCTGGTTCCGTGACCTCCCAAATAGTCCAGCTGAAGCAGCTTCATGGCTGTGGAGAGATTTTTCATATCCTCCATAAGCTCTTCTTCTTTAACCAAATCATATGTAATATTTACTTCAAACCTAACACCGGGATTTATCCTTTCAATCTGCCTTGGTTTGGCACTTCCGTTTTTCCTGTTTATGGTGTTTTCAAACTTAATTTCCGTCAGTCCTATTTCTTTAAATTCATCCGCATTTGTAACAAATGCATCTGCAAATTGCAGCCTTGATTTAAATGCAGGCTTGTTATTCTTTGCATTTGAACTCGATCCAAACAATCTTTTTACAAAATCCTTGTCATCATCCGGTTGTTCAGGTAACTCGGTTATATCCTTTTCAATGCTTCTTACCAGTAATGTCCTTAACTTCCCTTTGAGGCTGCTTCCCGGAATAATCGGTCGTTTAGTAGTCATATCTATGATAACCGGGCTGTCTAAAGCTCCGATGGCAAAATAAGCCGATGACCCTCCTATGTGAAGTCCGGTTACAACTTCCAATTCGGATTTGATTAACATTTTTGCATACATTTTTTCTCCTCCTTATTCTTTTCCACCGTAAAATCTGTGATATGCAACCAGGGCTTCCATATATTTTGCAAACCTGATAAATTTTTCCCTGCTGTCGCCTATGTCCTTTATATAATTAATTAAATGGCTCTTTTCCACAAAATATCTGACATTATTATCTCTTCCTGCTTCGTATATAATCCTAATCCTCATCATTTGAATCATATCTATACTTTCGGACATCAGTTTTTCTTGCGTCCTTATATATTCTTCATTGTAAACGGCTGAAACCAATGACAAAATGCTTCGTATCTTACTGGTTGTTATTTTTATTTTCTTATTATATTTTATAAATACATTTTCCGCTGCCTGTACATAATCTTCAGGCAGTTGCAAGGGTTTAAAAGTCTGCTCGTCAATATGATTTTGGGGCTTTTTATTGGTTCCTTTTGTCTGTTGGTTATTTGACACCGTTATTCACTCCTTCTTCTTGTTAAAAATAAATATATATATATTGCCGTAATAATTTGCTTTCTGTCATTTTCATTTGTAATCCAAGAGTACATGCTGTCAGCAAACCTTCTGTAAGCCTTTTTTTGGATTTTGCTTCCTCCCTCCGGTGCCATTTTGGCAAGTATATAAGCGCACCTTGCTATATTTATTTTATCGCCGCTGTTTTTTAACAGTGTTAAAAGACTGTACAGTAATGAATTTCCGGTTTTGCTGCTGCCGGGAACCGTTCTAAAATATTTAAAAAGCAGTTTCAGCTTCTTTCTTATAACTTTGTCTTTAAACTTTTTATTTGTATATATATGGTCTTCATCGGCTGAAAAAACGGATATTCTGTTTCTTCCGGTATTCTTTGACAGTGCCTCCAGTTCGGCAGTTTCGTCAGCGGACTTGTATATGGGGTACTTAAGAGGGAATATTCCTATGCCGAATGACAAAGTCAAAGTATTCAGGACATATCTTTTAAAATAATCATAAATGCACACGGAAGCCTCGAGCAGATCTCTGAAATTTCCGACAAGGAACAGATCGTCTCCGCCGGAATATACTACAACTATTCTCGGTTTATCTGTCTTTTTGCCCAGCATACAGCGGCGCAAATTCCGGTTTTCTAAAATTAAATTAAGGTAATATTTGAAAAACATGTTCATTTGCCTTGAAAATGCCGCCGTCCTTGACAGGGTATTATACATATGCTTACGTACCGGATCATTATCTTCCCTTACAAAACCTTCTATAAAGGCTTGTCCCAGGTTATCCACATCGGCCCGCATTACCCCAAGCCTTTTCATCCCGTCTTCATCTATAAGGTCTTCCACCAGGGTCGAGTAAACATAATCACCCATGAACAGGCGCTTACAATAAGGCAGTCCATAATACAGCCTGTTCTTCGTATATATTCTTTTTGCAAGCCCTTCTTCAAGCATCTTTCTGCTGCCTGTTTCATCGATTAAGTAATAATAAACCTCACCGGATTCCACCGGAAAAGTTAAGTAAGGATAATCTGCGATAAATTTATCGGAAACCGTAATAAACAGGTCTTTATTAAGAAGGGCAGAAGAAATATTTACAAATCTTTCACACCACAGGCATCTGTTTTCCCTGCTTAAATTGGCTTCTGTTCCGCATATGCCGCATTCCCTGTATCCTTCATTTTGCCTTGGCCTATTTAGCTCCATAAGTTCTTCTGCAGTATAGCTGCTGAATTTCATTTTTGAAAGGCCTCTGTATATTTCCCTGTAGATTTCTTCATACGGCCTTTCTTCGGCAGGTATGTTCATTAAATCGTTGGCGCTGCATTTGACATATGCCCAGGCATAGAATATCTGAATTCCGAAATTAGTCCTTAACCATTTGTTAACCGTTTTCCCTATAGCGTTTATTTTATCTTCAACTGCCTGAGTATTGGGAAGAAGTATGTAACAGTTACCTCCGCCGTTGTAGATAAGGTTTGCCCTCGATAAGCCGCAAGCCGATAAAATCTCATCAATTATATGTTCCTGCAGCATTTCAAGAAAGAAAGACCTGCTTCTTAAGCTCTTTAAGGCTCCGTCGGCTACAACGTTATATATAAATCCCTGTATTCCGGAAAAGTCCCCGGAATACATAATAAATGCCTTCTTTTTACGAAACGATTCAATATTCTCAAAAATTTCCTGCCTGAAATCTGTTATACCGTGGTCCGAAAGGTATTCATAAATACAGGCACTGATTGCCGCAGTGATTTTGCTGTGGTCGTACAAGGAAATATCCCGCAACTCATTTAGTGAGGTAGTTGCCGGTACAAAGGAAAGGTGCTTTTCCAGTACGGAAGATAAAGCATCCAAAAATCTTTCATTGTATTCTATGGTTTTTAAATCATCTTTAAGGGCAGAAAGCAATTTTTTGTAATCATCGGGAGAAACCGAATATTTATTTATCTGAACAGGAAAATTTATTTCATCAGTTAAGGGGACCATTTTGTAACAAAAGGTTTTATTTCTTCCATTTAATATGTTAAATACGGTGGCCATAGGAAGGGTGTTGTCATATGCATCATTTTCAATTTCATCAACGGTCTTTCTGTAATTGGTGCCGAAAGATATTAGTCTTGCCGTATGTATAATATAGGCAAGGGAATCTTTGTCCAAACCGGCGTTAATTAGCCGCGATTTTTTATGGTTATTTACAGCTTCCGAAATGTCTTTGTCATCTGTAAGTTCCGATAAAAAATCACAACTTAGATTACTCCGATCTTCTTCCTCAGATATGCCTGCCCGTTCAGACAATAACCCCAAATCATGAAGAAACCCGGCAATGGTTGCTTTCACTGTTTTATCATTCATTGTCCACATTCCCTTCAATCAATTGCTGTAATCCCGTTTAAAATAAAAAATTCATTAGGTTATAAGGTACTGTTAATGGATTTTTCTGCAATGAGTTTAATTAGATTAGAGAAAGTTTAGCTCATGTAAAAAAGATTTATATTTAAATTTCATAATTTATTGTCAGTTTTATTCCTGTAACCGTCATATTATGTAATAATCATATCAATTATGTAACATTATGTCAATCAAACTATAATATCCCCGGATTAAACTAAAATTAATAAAAAATGATAATTTCCTAAGATACGGTTTTATCTTTTATCCCTATTTTGCTGCAACGTTTTTCGCCTGACTTATATTCCACCGGATTACGGTTTTAATTGTCTTAATATGAAATAAGAAATGTGGTGCGAATATATAGGCAATTTCATGTTTGCCAATATTCGCACCACTTTCCGATACAATAAATATTCCGGTTTTTTAATTTATATAAATACCTATAATTTCAATCCGTCGTTTTATATCTTATTTAATATGCAAACAAATTTATGAAATCTTTACAAACTCCTCTATCAGCTTTTCCACAGACTTTAAGCTTTCCCTCCAGAACTCGGGCTTTTCAAGGTCAATTCCTGCTTCCCTTGCTGCCCCTTCAACCGTACTTACGGTTGTTGCCCTTAACATAGCCTGGTATTTGGGCACAAAGTTTTTTCCTTCGCTCTTATATTTTTCAAACAGGCCTCTGGCAAGCAGGCCTCCGAATGCATAAGGGAAGTTGTAGAAGCTCAGTTGTTCAGAATAATAATGGCTCTTTACCACCCACATGTAAGGATGAAGGTAGTTGTGGTCAAGGCCGTCTCCGTAAGCCGTCTTTTGGGCATTGAGCATAATTTCATTCAAATCGTCGGCAAAAAGGAAGCTGGTTTTACATCTTTCAAAGACCTCGGACTCAAATAAATATCTGGAATAAATATCACATATTATCTGGGTAACATCCTGAAGCTGGCTTTCGATAAGGGCCATCTTTTCTTTTCCGGATGCCTGCTTTATGGCGGCTTCCATTATTAACAGTTCGTTAAAGGTAGACGCGGTTTCTGCCACCGGCATGCTGTAGTCGGTATTAAGAGGCAGGTGGTCCTGAATATGAAGACCGTGGTAAGCATGGCCGAGTTCATGGGCCAGAGTGCAGACGTCATTTAAATTTCCGCTGAAATTGGCAAGTATCCTGCTTTGCTTTATAAACGGCAGGTTATCGCAGAAAGCCCCGCCTACTTTTCCTTTTCTCGGATAGAAATCGATCCATTTTTCTTCAAAAGCCTGATCAATCAAGTCGGCCATATCATCAGAGAAACTTCTGAAGTTCTCTGTTAAAAACTTTCTTGCCTCTTCCACCGTGAACTTTGCTTCACTTTCACCCATAGGAGCAAACAAATCATACCAGGGCAGGCCGTTAGTATGCCCCAGAAGTTTTGCCTTATGTCTTAGATATTTATGGAATACCGGCAGATACTCCCTTATGGCTTCAAGCATAGCATCCAGGGTTTCTTTTTTCATTACGGACTGTTCCAACGTAAGGGCAAGGGGTGATTCATATCCTCTTAATTCACATATGGTATTAACCTGAGTTTTTATATTGTTCAAAGAATAACTTATGGCATCCTTGATTTTTTCATATGCATTAAGTTCAGCCTCATAAGCGTCCTTCCTTACTGAAGGATCTTCACTGTAAGCAAGATTCCTTATCTGTGAGAGGGTTAATTTTTCACCCCTGTAATCAGCTTCAAGAATTGACGTAAGATGTCCCTGCATACTGCTCCATGCGGCACCGGCAGATATATTCAGTTTTGCTATTACATCTTCTACATCATCGCTTAACAAATGTTTTGCTTCTTTTTTGATTTCATCTATATAGAAAGAATATGATTTGATCTTTTCATGCTTTTGCTTGTATTCTTCGATTGGTTTAATTCCGGCAATCCATTTTTTTATTGCAGAAACAGGCTTTGATGTTTCGCTCAGTATTTTATCCAGATTACCCAGTTCACTTACTATTGTACTGTCAGTAGTATTTACCGACTGTCTAAGCTGTAAATAAGAACCTAAAGACCTGCTTAATACATGTAACTTTTCCAGATAATCAAATGCCGTCAAAAGCTTCTTTTCTTCGTCTTCACCGTTTTTCAGATTTTCACTGAATGATTTAATATTGCCAATAAGTTGCTTAAGCTCATTTAAATCATTTTTATACTTTTCGTCATCAAGTCCTTTATAAAGCACATCCAATGACCATTCATAGTTCATAGGTTTTCTTCCTTTCCGTAATACATTTTTTCTAAAGTAAGCAGTTTTTCCTTTATTTCAATACCACCGCCATAACCGGTCAGGCTTCCGTCGGAACCTATAACTCTGTGGCAAGGTATGATACACATTATAGGGTTATTGTGGTTTGCCATGCCGACAGCCCTGCAGGCTTTAGGGTTTCCTACGGCAATTGCAATATCTTTATAGCTTCTGGTTTCACCGTAAGGTATCTTTAGCAGGGCATCCCAAACCTTCTTTTGAAAGGGCGTTCCTTTTGGATTTAGGCGGATGTTAAATTCTTTTCGTTTTCCCTCAAAATATTCTTTTAGCTGAGTGGCGGCTTTTTTTATAAGCTCCGTTTCCTCGATAATAAAATTTTTCAGATAATACTCCTCATTTTCTTTATTTATCAGTGTGACTTCACTTATTCCTGTGCCGTCTTCGGAAATATACATCCTTCCTATAGGCATATCATAAAAATAACCAACTGCCATAACCGCACCTCATACTTATTATAATCCGAATAAACTTAAATAATCCGTTAAGTACATATCTTTAACTTCATGCTTTTTTCGCATATTTGCTCTCTGAAACTACAATAACTTATATGTTCAGCTATATAATTAATTTTGCCCTGCGGTTTTCAGTAATAAATTTTACCATATCTTCTTCAAATAATCCAATCGGAATAATTAAATCATGAAAAATATTTAAAATGATTATACTAAATATACGGCTTACATTATTCATATTTAACGCATAACGTTATTTACTTAATGAAATTATTTAAGGATATACGGATATAACCGGGCATAACAGCTTTAGGCTATTATGTCTAATTTCTTAAGTCATATCCGTATATCCCGATTTCAAAAATAGTCCGTTCAAATTGATATTTAACATATAATTAAAATACTGAAAATATTCCAACTGATAATTATATCAGCAATTTATGAAAATACTTTTACTCTTGATTCCAGAGGTGCAAACTCTTTCCCTCCGGGTTCACTTGTGGGTGCTCCAAACGGCATCTGGGCAATAAGCTTCCATTTCTTTGGCAAGTTCCACTTAGCCTTTACCTCATCGTCAATCAAAGGATTATAGTGCTGAAGGGATGCTCCGAGGCCTGCGCCCTCAAGGGCTATCCAAACAGTATATTGCAGCATACCCGAAGATTGCAAAGACCAAACAGGGAAATTATCCTTATAAAGGGAAAACTGATTCTGCAAATTTTCAATAACTTCTTCATCCTCAAAGAAGAGAACCGTTCCGTATCCGTTCTTAAAACCGTCGATTTTTGCGTCGGTAGAAGCAAAGGAATCGGCCGGTACAATCTTT
>CAZIHC010000067.1:0-9765 GCA_964538605.1 uncultured Herbinix sp.
TAGGCCCTGGCTCCAAATTTGCTTCCTCCTATATATACGGCATCACATCCGGCATTCATGGCGGCCTTCATGCTTTCATAGGAGCCGGCCGGTGCCAGTATCTCTATTTGTCTTTGCATAATTTCCCTCTTTCTCATATTCATACCGGCATTTTAAAATTTAATTCCAAAATAAATAACTGTGTAATTAAAATAATTTAATAAACCAATTTATACCGATAAATACTTTGCCTCTTTCTGAAAATATTCTTAAAGTTTTCTATGTATGGCGTTTATCGGACGTCACAATTCAATTTTATAAAATAAACAAGCTGTCCGAGTGACACCACCGCCCTTTAGGGTAATCCTTCGGGCCAGGTATGTATCACTGATGACAGCCTATGCATTCTCTGATTATTGCTTCTTTCCTGCTTCCTGCAATTCCGTTTCAAGCCTGACTATTTTCTTCTGGGCTTCATATAGTTCATTTTTTAAGGCTTCTATCTCTTTCTCAGCCGAATGAAGTTTTGTCTGGGCAGCTATCAACTCATGCTTAAGATCAAATATTTCGTTGCTTTTTTCGTTATTTTCTTCTTCCAGTTCTTTAAGTTTTTCCTTCTCTTTAAAATAATCATCAGCTATATTAATCTGTATCATTATGTGCTTTAATTCGGAATCTGAAAATTTATAGGCATCCCTGTTTCTAAACTCATTATATTTGCTGTTTATATATGAAGCGACTTTTTGGAGATATTCCTCGCTTTCATAACCGCTTAACGTATATCTTTTGTTATTTATTATAACCTCAATATCGTTAATTTTCTTCATAATATTTGCCTCCTGTTTTTTAGAAATCAGGGATATGCTTTTTTTAAACAACATAAATTTCCGCCTATTTGTGTACATTATATCCTATAATTATATTTTATACAAGCCGGATTTACTCCGTAAGATTCTCAAGACCTAAATGTTTATAAGCAAGATCGGAAACCATCCGGCCTCTGGGAGTACGAAGTATCAGGCCGTTCTGGACAAGATAAGGTTCATACACCTCTTCAATGGTTGATACGTCTTCTCCTATTGTGGCAGCTATGGCTTCTATTCCTACCGGTCTTCCTTTAAACTTTTCAATCATGGTATAAAGGATTTCCCTGTCAATGTTATCAAGCCCAAGCTTGTCCACTTCCAATAGGTCCAGGGCAAATCTGGCCACTTCCCCGGTTATTTTCCCGTTGTATTTGACCTGGGCAAAATCCCGTACCCGTTTAAGCAGCCGGTTGGCAAGCCGGGGTGTTCCCCTGGAGCGGCGCGCAAGCTCTTCTGCCCCTTCATCGTCTATATCGACTCCCAAGACATTGGCAGACCTAAGAACAATCTGTTTGAGTTCTTCCACGGTATAAAAATCCAGACGGTTTACCACTCCGAAACGGTCTCTTAAGGGCGGTGTAAGCATTCCCGCTCTGGTTGTTGCCCCAATCAAGGTAAACTTTGGCAGTTCCAGTCGGATTGATTTTGCAGCCGCACCTTTTCCTATGACAATATCAATCACAAAATCCTCCATGGCAGGATATAATAATTCTTCCACCTGGCGGTTAAGACGATGAATTTCATCGACAAAAAGTACGTCATTTTCCTGTAGATTGTTAAGTATTGCCGCCATTTCACCGGGTTTTTCTATAACCGGCCCGGAAGTAATTTTGATATTAACCCCCATCTCATTGGCAATAATCTGTGCCAGGGTTGTCTTACCCAGTCCCGGAGGGCCAAACAGCAGAACATGGTCTAAAGGTTCGCTTCTTTGCTTTGCAGCTTCGATATATACCTTTAGGTTTTCCTTTACTTTTGACTGCCCTATATAATCTGACAGCATCTTAGGCCGCAGGGTGCTTTCAAGTTTTTTATCTTCCTCCATTAACTCGGTTGAAATTATTCGCATCGCCATGTGCATCTCCTTATAATCTCTTTAAACAGAGTTTTAAAATATCCTCCGTAGTCATATCCTCAGTTATATCAATCTGGCTTATAATTTTATATGCATCCGATGATGTATATCCCAAAGCCATAAGTGCCTCAACAGCCTCATCTCTTTTACCGTAAATACTACCCTTATCAGGTTTTTGGGTTTGAAGCTCAAAACTTTGTGACAATACGTCTTCCGCTTTGATTTTGTCCTTAAGTTCAAATATTATTTTATCGGCGGTTTTTTTGCCTACGCCCGGAGCTTTTGCCAAAGTCCTGGAATCCTGCGCAAGTATTGAAAATCTCAAATCATCCGCCGTAACGGCAGAAAGTATCCCCAAAGCTACTTTCGGGCCTATCCCGTTTACAGTTATCAGCAGTTTAAACATTTCCAGATCGTCTTTGGTTAAAAACCCGTATAAGCACAGGGCATCTTCCCTGACATGCATATATGTATACACCTTTACGGTACTGTTTCTCGGAGGCAGCTCCGATATGGATGATACCGGCAGAAAGATTTCATAACCGATATTACCCGCTTC
This sequence comes from uncultured Herbinix sp., assembly GCA_964538605.1. Classification (GTDB taxonomy): domain Bacteria; phylum Bacillota; class Clostridia; order Lachnospirales; family Lachnospiraceae; genus Mobilitalea. Next base: position 2,480 of record CAZIHC010000067.1, read on the forward strand.
TATTATAATATAGTTTTCTTTTATCTCTGCCAATTCACCCTTTATATAGCCTATCATTCTATCGCCTCATACTTTCTTGTTTTTTTGATTATCATAATCCTAATGCATAATTTAATACCATATTTTATTCTTATTATTATGCATATAAAAACTTATTTTATATAAAAACAGTCTTTCATATGTAAAACCGGGCTGCCGGTATTTACCAATACACCTTTAAATTTTAACCGTACAAATACCAACATTACACGCTTAATTTAATTTTACATTAAGGTCGAAAATACGTTTAATAACTTTTCATATATTTTTATAATAAGAGGCCGTTTCTTCCATTCTTCTAAAGTAACCTCATGACACTCTTCCATAGTCTTTAAAAGATCTTCTTTTATTGTTTCAACTACACCCTTATTGCAAATCCATACGCCGCATTCATACTGCAAATGAAAACTCCTGTAGTCCATATTTATAGTTCCCACTACAGCAGAAGCCTCATTAAGCATGGTTTTTGCATGAATAAACCCCGGCTTGTATTCAAAGATCCTTACCCCTCCTTTAAGAAGTCTGCCGTAGTTGTAATAGGTAAGTATCTTTACGTTTTTTTTGTCGGGGATAAAAGGAGTAATTATCCTTACGTCAACTCCGCCGGCTGCTGCCGTAATTAGGGCATCTCTCATGTCATCTTCAATTATAAGATAGGGTGTTGTAATGTACAATACCTTCTTTGCCTGGTAAATCATCTGCTTATAGAAATCTTCTATAGGATTTCTGGGGTTATTGGCAGGCCCGTCCGATATGACCTGACAAAAAACATCGCTGTCGGGAAAACTTTCTGTCGGCATAAATTCCTCATAATTTACCGGTTTTGAACTGTCTGATGCTTCCCACATCTGTAAAAACGTAACCGTAAGCCCCCATACCGCATCTCCGGTAATTTTAACGGCATTGTCTTTCCAGACACCAAATCTGGGAACAAGATTAACATATTCATCTGCCAGGTTCATACCACCGGTAAATCCGACATTTCCGTCAACTACCACAATTTTTTGATGAGTCCGGTAATTCATATATAATTTATCGGTATATTTATGGATAGGGTTAAATACCCTTACTTCAAAACCCTCTTTTTCCAGATCCCTCTTAAAAGATCTTGGAGTTCTTAAGATAGCACCAAAATCGTCATACAAAAAGAGTACCCTGACCCCCTCTTTAATCTTTGAAAGCAGGGCATCATGCATCCTGCTCCAAAGGGCCCCTTCACCTATTATAAAGAAGTTTACCAAAATAAACTTTTTAGCCTTTTTTATTTCTTCAAATATGGCCTCGAAAGCTTCTTCAGCCATAGGATAATATTCCACCTGGTTATTCTTATACAGAGGAAAATGATTATTTTGCAGATATGTGGTCATTCTTAGCATATCCGGATACTGCTTTTCAAAATCTTTTACCACATCTGGGTCCTGTTTTAAATAATCATATCCCTTGGCTAATTTGCTTAACACAATTTTGTCTATCTTTTTGCCCCTTCTGTTTCCCCAAAGCAAAAACATAATGTGTCCGGTAACAGGAAAAGCTGCAATAATGCAAATCCACCCTATTTTGTATGAAACATTCCTGTCATCGTTTACAAGCCCCAGTATTATCAAAACACTTATTACCTGCAGGAAACTATAAATATATACCGTATTGCCCCTTAGCTTAAGCGACAGATAGATTATTACCCCAGCCTGCATCAATACCAGAATACCGGCAAATATGGCTCGTAAAATACCGCTTACATACATTTTAATATTACCTTTTACTTCTTCCTTAATATCTTTGCTCAATGCCAGTACTCCTTTCTTCTTAAATACCTTTTCTCTTAAGTCAAGCAAAGCCATATTCCTTTTGCCGGCTACCATGGTCGGAAAAGCCTTAAGTATTCTGATATGATTCTTTTTTATAACAAGAGTTTGATATATCCTGGTTGCTTTTAATTTGCTTTCCTTAGCCGCAGACAGCTCCTTAATTATATTGGACAAACGAAGCATTGAAAGCTTCTCCAACTTTTCATCCTTATATTCAAGTAGCCTGGATGTCCTAATATAGTCCATTAGCTCCTGTCTTAATTTATGTACCCTGTCAAGAAGCCTGTCAAATTTAACCGTACTGATAACAGTTACGATAAAATCTGCCAAAAATATGGCTGCAATAATATATCCCAGGATTTCACCCATGTTTCTCGGAATTTTATAAATTATCAGATCTATTTTCGGATGAATTACTCTTAACATAAGTATTGAAAAAAATCCCCACAGTACGGAAGCCACCAAACATATTCTTCCTTTTATATTAAAGCGGTATCTGCTGTAATCCCACCATTTTGTATGAAACAAGGCTTCCATAATAAGTGATGTCAAATATTCCAATACCGTGGCTAGCAAAGCTCCCATAAAAAACGTATGAAGTATGTTGTCCTTAGTCTGCCACAAAGCCAAATAAAAAAGGAGCGCTCCCGTACCGTATATAGGAATTACCGGACCGTTTAAAAAACCACGGTTTATAAAAGCCTTCTTTTTTACCGACACATAGGTGCTTTCATAAATCCAGCCGATAAAGCTGTAAATAAAAAACAAATAGAAAATATAAAAGAAGTCATTATTCAAAACGGAAATATCCCACATATCAGCCACTCCTTAATAAGATACGTGATTCTTTTTATATTCTATCACAATAATTCAAAATATGCATTGTCTTTCCATAATTCCCTATGCTAAAATTACTTTAATATACGAAAGGAGATATTATATGATAATCAGGCATTTCCCTGTCGATATAACACTAGGTTATCCTCTGGAAAAAAAATATAATACGGCTAAAATAGCTTTTTTTGATATAGAAACCACAGGTTTTACAGCCAATACCACTTACCTGTATCTGATAGGGTGTATATATACTGAAGGCCCGTCCATGCATTTAATTCAGTGGTTTGCCGAGGATATCAGGGAAGAAGCCGACCTTATAATGAACTTTTTTGAGTTTATTAAGGATTATGACCTTCTTGTCCATTACAACGGTTCAGGTTTTGACATCCCTTATCTTACAAAAAAATGCGAAATGTTTCAAATGGAGTATTCCTTTGACAACATTCAAAACCTTGATCTGTATAAGATAATATCTCCCATAAAGAAAATATTCGGATTAAAAAATCATAAGCAAAAATCAATAGAAGAATTTCTTAATATTAAACGGGAAGATACTTTCAGCGGCGGCGACCTTATTGGGGTTTACCAAAGTTATCTCGGTAAGAAAAGAATTGAAAACCTGAAACAGTCAAGAACCCATCAAAGTATTGAAGACAGCTCATGGCGGGAAAGCGAAAAACTGTTGCATTTTCTGCTTTTGCATAACGAAGACGATCTTAAAGGCCTGGTCCGTATATGTCCCATCCTTTATTACAATGACTTGTTTGACATGGAATTTCAAATAGTGCAGGCATCTGTAGATAACGGGCAATTTGTAGTTCATCTGGAATATGATTTTAATCTTCCTTCCCGCATAAGCTTCGGAAACGAATGTATATACGTCAATGCATATCAAACTTCAGTTATTATTTATATTAAGGCTTATGAAGGAGAACTTAAACATTTCTATGATAATTACAGGGATTATTACTATCTTCCCGAAGAGGACAGGGCCGTACATAAAAGCCTGGCTATATTTGTAGACAAGGAATACCGAAAAAAAGCCACCCCTGCCACTTGTTACACAAAAAAACAGGGTGTTTTTGTACCTCAGTACCACCCTGTTTTAAATCCGTGTTTTAAATATAAATATGACGATAAAATATCTTTTGTTGAAGTGCATACCGACTTTCTGCTTCAGGAAGAAAACTTAACCCGGTACATTAATCATATACTAAATTATATTGTTGACCATATTTGAATGTGGATTATTTAGGATTCGTAATCAATAAAATTTTGACACCAATTATGGCAAAACGGATCCGGTCACTATTATAAAGTTACTCCCTGCTTCCAGATTGCTATATCGTGGAAACCGGCTTCTTCAGCCCTGACCTTCTTCCCTGAAGCCACTTCCATAATATAAGCGAACAATTCCTGTGCCGTCTTTTTTCTGTCCGCTCCCGTTGCCAGTCTTCCTGCATCAAAATCAATCCAGTTGCTCTTTGTCTGTGCCAGCCTTGAGTTGCTGGATATTTTTATGGTCGGGACACAGGAACCGAAAGGTGTACCCCTTCCTGTTGTAAACAGTACAAGCTGGGCTCCTGATACGGCCAAAGCCGTGGTCGCGACAAGGTCATTGCCGGGAGCACTAAGAAGATTTAAACCTCTTTCCTTAACAGGTTCCCCGTAAGCAAGAACGTCCACTACCGGAGCTTTTCCCGCTTTTTGTGTGCAGCCCAATGCCTTTTCTTCCAGAGTTGTAATTCCGCCCTTTTTATTGCCCGGTGAAGGATTTTCATAAATAGGCTGTTCATGCCTTATATAATATTCTTTAAATCCGTTTATCATGGATACGGTTTTGTTAAAAACCTCTTCGCTTATACACCTTTTCATCAGTATATTTTCAGCTCCGAACATTTCCGGAACCTCGGTAAGTATTGCAGTCCCCTGCTTTGATATCAAAATATCCGAAAAATCTCCTACCAGTGGATTGGCTGTGATTCCTGAATACCCGTCGGAACCTCCGCATTTTAAGCCCACTATTAATTCTTTCGCTTCAATCGGTTCCCTGGAAAACTGCCCGGCAAAACCGGCAAGTTCCCTAAGAAGTTTTAAACCTTCATCAATCTCTTCTTCGGTATCCTGGCACTGCAGAAATTTTACCCTGTCTTCATCTATATTTTGAAGATATGATTTTAAAACATCGATATTGCAGTTTTCGCAACCAAGCCCCAGCACCAAAACTCCGGCGGCATTGGGATGATTAATCAGGCCTGCCAGGACTTTTAAAGTATTGTCCTGATCGTCACCCAACTGGGAGCATCCGTAAGGATGGGGAAAAGCAATTATACCTTCAACATTTCCTTCGGCAAGAAAAGCAGCCTCTCTTTCCAAAGCCTGTGCAATCGAATTAACGCAGCCTACCGTGGGGATTATCCATATCTGGTTTCTGATACCTGCTTTTCCGTCTTTTCTGCGGTATCCGTTAAAATAAGCCTGTTTTGTAACTTCAAGGTCATCATAATCCGGTTTATATGTGTAGCTTAGGATTTCTCCCAGACTAGTTTTTAAATTTCCCGTATGCACATGGGATCCGGCAGGTATGTATCCAACGGCATATCCGATTGTATGTCCGTATTTTATTACCGGTTCCCCGTCAACGATATCCTTTAGGGCAAACTTATGGCCGGCAGGTATATTTTCTTTAAGTGTTAAACTGCCAAAACGGCAGTCCAGAAAAAAACCTGCTTCTATATCTTTTAAGGCAACCCCTACCGTATCATCTTGATTAATAATAATATAATCCAGCACCGCTTCACCTTCCTGTTTATCTGTGTAATTTTCGATATCTTTATTATTTTTTATAACTATTAATCCGATTTACTTTCTTTTTTATTGTCTGTTAACCGTCCAAATAATTAACATCTATATTTTCAAGCAGATGTCGACGGAGCAATCGCACATACTTTCTCCAATGCTTTTCTCATACCCAGACTTTGAATATTATCAAGATGCTCTGCCACCGCATCTGTAAGGCCGGGATACTTAGTCATATCCTCACCCAAAAACTCTTTATTTTTCAAAAATCCTTCCGCCAAAGTCCGGTTATCTTTTTTAAGTGAACCGTTAAAATACATCAATACCTTTTCGTCATCCATAATCTTATATTCAGTACCGTTTCTGTATCCGGTCAATGCATCTTTGTCTGTCATCTCTCCCCTGTAAAGACTTATTAATGCCGCAAGAGAAAAAGTAAGGCAGGCGGGAAGTTTTCCGTTTATCCTGTAATAATCTCTAAAACTTGGCAGACAACGGGTCTTCCATTTTGATACGCTGTTTAAGGATATGGACAATAAGGCATGTTTAATATAGGGATTTTTAAACCTTTCTATTACTTTGTAAGCAAAATCCTCCAGCTCATTTCTCGGCAGAGTCAGAGTCGGTATAATTTCATCGAATATTAAAGATAACACAAATTTCCGTACTGAAACATCGTCCATGGCTTCTTTTACCGTATCGTTTCCGGCAAGGAAAGATGCCGCTACCATACCGGTATGGGCTCCGTTGAGTATCCTGACCTTTCTTTCTCTGTAAGGCTGAAGGTTATCAGTAAAAATAACCGGAAGATTTGCTTTATCAAGAGGCAGCTCCCCGGATATATCCCTGTCGCTTTCTATTACCCATAAAGCAAATAGTTCGCCGGTGACTATAAGCTCATCCTTATATCCTGCTTCCTGCCAAATTTTTTCGGCCTCTTCTTTAGGATAACCAGTAATAATTCTGTCGACCAGAGTATTGCAAAATACACATGAAGTTTCAATCCAATCTGTAAAATTCTTGCCTAAAGCCCATTTTTTCGAATACTTTATAATGCAATTTTTAAGTGTATTACCGTTATTTTCTATGAGCTCGCAGGGAAGCATAATAAGTCCCTTATTCTTATCTCCGTTAAAATGTTTATATCTTTCGTATAAAAATTTTGTCAATTTTCCCGGAAAGCTTTTCGGAGGCATATCCTCAAACGAATCCGTATCATCATACACAATTCCAGCTTCAGTCGTATTCGATACTATAAAGCGTAAAGTATCAAGCTTAGCATAAGCCATGTAACTGTCATAATCCTCATAAGCCCCCAGGGCGTCAGATACGCTCTTAATTATACGGTTTACTACTTTCGGTTCTCCGTTTTCAAGGCCCCTTAAAGATACGGTATACTGGCATTCCTGCCTTTCAAATACTTCAAGGCTCCCGTAAGGAATAGGTTTTATTATAGCAATATTGCCGTTAAATACCTCTGTTTCATTGGCTATATCAATCATATAATCCACAAAGCCGCGCAAAAAATTGCCTTCTCCGAATTGAAGAATTTTTACCGGCCTTTCTGAGGGTTTTGTCATACTTTTATTTAAAATTTCCATAATTACCTCCTGTTGTCGAAAATTAAAAGCAATCTAATAAATATGTATCTTTATAAAAGAATTGTATCTTTTCCTATATATCAAGTCAACGAAGGATATTTACTAAAAATACTCACGATTCAAACTATATTGATTTATTTGTATTAATTAGTTCTTTGAATAAAAATTTATTATATATAAAGCAATATTGATTGAATTTTGGAGA
>CAZIHC010000068.1:0-9673 GCA_964538605.1 uncultured Herbinix sp.
TAAAGAGAATTTTTGCAAAGGAATTGTAAAAAAGGTACAAAGCAAAAAACTCTGTTTTTTAGCCTATTGACACGTTTTTTTTATTACTTTATAATATCTCAAGTGAACAAAGGCGTTCATCAGATAGTATCGGATAATAGGCTAGAGGGGCTTATTGTCTAATTTTGGTACTATGTGATGGACTTTTTTTATTTAAAGTGAAAAATTTTCAGGATTACTCACCGCATAATTACAATATTATTTGTAAAGGAATCTCTTACGCTGATATTTTTGCTGCCGATCAAAAAGTCTTTGAAATTCCTGTTTGACTATATTTAATTATGGAATTAAAACGTTTATTTTTAAATACATTCAAAAAAGGAATTATGTTATTATTTTAATAGTAATTTTTAGAAAAAAATATAAAAAACAGGAGGGGTGGATATGACTGCAACCGTAAGCGAAGCTTTGGAATTCATTAAAGAAAATGACGTGAAATTTATTCGGCTTGCTTTTTGTGACCTGTTTGGAAGGCAAAAAAATATTTCTGTAATGCCGGATATATTGCCAATGGCGTTTGAGTACGGAGTCCCTTTTGATGCACATGCAATCAGAGGATTTACAGATGTGGTAAATTCGGAGCTTTTATTGGTGCCGGATCCTTCTACACTTTCCGTACTTCCCTGGAGGCCGCAGCAAGGGCGGGTTGTCAGGTTTTTCTGCGATATAAAAAATCCTGACGGTAGTGCATTTTGGGGTGATACGAGACAAATTTTAAAATCGGTGCTCAGCCGTACTCAGCAAAAGGGTTATACATGTATGGTCGGAGCGGAATGTGAGTTTTATCTGTTTAAAACAGACGAAAACGGAGATCCTACAATGATACCCTTTGACAACGGCGGTTATCTGGATGTTTCGCCTATTGACAAGGGAGAAAATGTCCGCAGAGAGATATGCCTTTGTCTTGAAGAAATGGGACTGAAACCGGAAACATCCCACCATGAACAGGGGCCGGGACAAAATGAAATCGATTTTAAATTTTCGGATGCTTTAAGCTGTGCTGACAATTTTATTACTTTTAAACAAGTGGTAAAAACCATTGCTTCAAGAAACGGCTTGTTTGCGTCTTTTCTTCCGAAACCTTTGCCGGATAAAAGCGGAAGCGGTTTGCATATCAATCTGTCCCTTTCGCGCAATGGGGTTAACATATTCAAATTAGGTGACAGTGAATATTCCGGGGTAACGGAAAGCTTTATAGCAGGTATTCTAGATAAAACTCCCGAAATTACCGCATTTTTAAATCCGCTGCCAAATTCATACGATCGTTTGGGTTCTTTTGAAGCTCCTAAGTATGTTTCATGGTCTTACAGCAACCGTTCCCAGTTAATCAGAATTCCGGCAGCTAACAGTGAGAGATGCCGTATGGAATTGCGTTCTCCCGATCCTGCGACTAATCCTTATCTTGCATTTGCTCTGGTAATCAGTGCAGGGGTTTATGGAATGGATAAAGGATTAAAGCTTAACGACAGCGTGAATGTGGACCTTTATCAAGCTGATAAAAGTATTACCGATTCGTTGGTTCGCCTTCCTGAAACGCTGGATGAGGCATTAAACCTTGCCAAAGATTCTGAATTAGTTAAATGCACTCTTAACGAAGAGCTTATAACCAGATTCCTTCATTTAAAAACCTTAGAACTGGAAGCATATCAACAGGCAGTCAATAAGCATGATTACTTCTTCAACAATTATTTTAAGGTTATATGAAATTTGGTGTATGAAAGGGGGAATGCTATGGATAGTGCGCTGATAATTTCATATTCTGAAAAAAATAATCAAGATCTGCACAAAATATTATCGGAAGCGGCAATATCTGAAATAACCGTAATTCCTACCGCTTCTGAAGCAAGACGGGTGCTTATCGAGAAAGATTTTGACCTCATTATTGTAAATACACCGCTTCCCGATGAGTTTGGCGAAAGTCTTGCCAGACATATAGCAGAAAAAAAGATCAGCGAAGTTATTTTACTGGTAAAAGCCGAAATGTTTGATGAAATATCGCACAAGGTAGAAGAATACGGCATTATTACCATAGCAAAACCCATAGGAAAAGCTTTATTCTGGAATGCTTTAAAAATAGCTTCGGCAGCCCATAAAAGAGTAAAAATAATTCAAAATGAAAATAAAAAACTTGTACAGAAAATAGAAGATATTCGTATAATCGACCGTGCAAAATGTATTTTAATTTCACAGCTGTCATTTTCCGAACCTGAAGCTCACAGATATATTGAAAAGCAGGCAATGGACCTTAGGGTGACGCGAAGGAAAATAGCGGAAGAAATTCTTAAAATGTATGAAAGTTAAAGATGCTGATAGTTTGATATTTTGTAAACATTAGGATAAAAAAAGGAGCGTTATAATATGACTAAGTTTATCTTTGTAACCGGTGGTGTTGTGTCCGGTTTGGGAAAAGGCATTACTGCGGCAAGTTTAGGGCGTCTGTTAAAGCAAAGAGGATTAAAAGTAGCCGCTCAGAAGCTGGATCCGTATATTAATGTTGATCCTGGAACTATGAGCCCGTTTCAGCATGGAGAGGTTTTTGTTACCGACGACGGAGCCGAAACCGACCTGGATCTGGGTCATTATGAACGATTTATTGATGAAGATTTGACTAAATTTTCAAACCTGACTTCCGGTAAAGTATATTGGAATGTTTTAAACCGAGAGCGCCAAGGCGGTTATCTTGGAGAAACGGTGCAGGTCATCCCCCATATAACCGACGAAATAAAAAATTTTATATATGAAGGAGCAAGAAAGAGTAATGCGGACGTACTGATAACAGAAATCGGCGGTACAACGGGAGATATTGAAAGCCAGCCGTTTTTGGAAGCAATAAGGCAGATTTCTCTTGAGCAGAGCCGTGACAACTGCCTTTTCATTCATGTTACCCTGGTTCCTTATCTGAAGGGGTCCAATGAACACAAATCTAAACCGACACAGCATTCGGTTAAGGAATTGCGCTCCATAGGTATTTCACCGGATATTATTATTGCCCGTACCGATGAACCCCTGGATGACAGTATAAAGGCAAAAATATCCCTATTTTGTAATGTCGATCGTGACTGCGTAATAGAAAACCTTACACTTCCCTGCCTTTATGAAGCTCCTATTATGCTTCATGAAAAAGGGCTGGATGAAGTGGTATGCCGCAAGCTTAAGCTTCAGACTGAAAAACCGGATTTGACCGAATGGAACGGTATGATTAAGAAAATAAAGATGGTCGATAAAAAAGTTGTTATAGCCATTGTTGGTAAATATGTAAAACTTCATGATGCATACCTTTCCATTATAGAAAGCCTAAATCATGCAGGCTTCCACACGGGTTCAAAGGTTACAATAAAATGGATTGAAAGTCAGGATATAACACCGGAAAATGTTGGACAGCAGCTTCAGGGGGTTGACGGCATTATTATACCCGGCGGATTTGGTGACAGGGGAATCGAAGGCAAAATCACCACATGCCGGTATGCGAGAGAAAACAATATTCCGTTTTTGGGAATATGTCTTGGCATGCAGATTGCGGTTATTGAATTTGCCCGTAATGTTTGCGGACTTGCCGGTGCCAATTCTTCCGAATTTGCAAACTCCCCTCATCCGGTAATTGACCTTATGGAAGAACAGGTCGGTATAACCCATAAAGGAGGCACCATGAGGCTTGGGGCATATCCTTGCAAAATCAAAGACGGAAGCTTGCTTAAGAGTTTATATAAAGAGGATTTAATCAGCGAACGGCACAGGCACAGATATGAATTTAACAATAATTACAGAGAAACATTCGCTGAACATGGCATGGTTATCTGCGGAACTTCTCCGGACGGACATCTGGTAGAGGCAGTGGAATTGCCTGTGAACAGATTTTTTATAGGTGTGCAATATCATCCGGAATTTAAAAGCCGTCCCAATAGGCCTCATCCTTTATTTGTGGGATTGCTTGAAGCTGCCTTAGGTGACAGGTGATTGGGTGATAATTAATAGGATAAGATACAAGAATAGATTATAAAATATTACTTTATTTGATCAAAAATTCATTAAAATCCGGTCTACAATTTATTTTTCGTGCATATATAAATATTGTGTAACAATGGCGTTCACTTAATCATTTGAAAGAATGATTAAGAGGACGCCTTTTATTTATTATAGCGGAAAATAATAAGAAATTATAGGATGTAAGATATGCCTATAGCAACTTTTTAATTCGCTTGGAGGGTATTCCTGCCCGTTATTAGGGCATTTAAATTTAAAAGTTCATAATCGACTATTAGGCGTATTAAAAACTGTAGTCCTAGATTTATTGAAAGAAAGAGGTGCTATATATGTGCGGAATAGCCGGATTTTGCAATTTTAATTTGGATTATACAAAGTATCCCGAATATTGGACGGATACATTAATAAAAATGAGAAAATCAATTGCTCACCGCGGAAAAGACGATTCGGGTGAATATTTAAGAAAATATGTCGGATTAAGCCACAGCCGCCTTTCCATAAGAGACCTGTGCTTTGGCAAACAGCCGATTATAAGGACCATAGACGAGCATGATTATGCAATTGTTTATAACGGGGAAATATATAATACCGAAGAGCTTACTCCTGAGTTGAAAAAAGCAGGATTTATATTCGAAACAACAACTGATACCGAAGTTATTCTATATGCATATATACATTACGGAAAAGATTTTGTAAGCAAATTAAACGGTATTTTTGCCTTTGCAATATGGGACGGAAAAAAGGAAAGCCTCATTTTGTACCGGGATCGGGTCGGGGTAAAGCCTTTGTTTTACAGTATTAAAAATCAGACTCTTGTTTTCGGGTCCGAAATAAAGGCCCTTTTTTGCCATCCTGATATAGAGCCTGAGATTGATATAAACAGTTTTAGAGAAATATTCGGTATGGGGCCTGCCCGTACTCCCGGAAACGGTGTATTTGTCGGTATAAATGAGATAAAACCCGGTTATTATGCCGTTTTTTCAAAAGCAGGCATGGCTTTTTTCCGGTATTGGGAACTTGAAAGCAAAGAACATACGGATACTTATGAAGATACTCTTGATAAGGTATCTTATTTGGTACGGGATGCTATAAGAAGACAGATGGTTTCCGGAGGTATTGATTCAAGTATTGTAACTGCCGTAGCGTCCGATTATTTGTCTGAAAAAGGGTTAAAGCTAAATACATTTTCTTTTGATTTTAAAGACAATGATATTTATTTTCAGTCCAATGCTTTCCAGCCTGAAAGGGATAGACCTTATATAGATAAAATGCGTTCAAAATATGAAGTAAACCATACTTATCTTGAATGTGACGAAAGAAAGCTCACCGATTTGCTCTATGAAGCTGTAGATGCTAAAGATTTGCCGGGTATGGCCGATATTGATGCTTCGCTTTTGTATTTTTGCTCTCTGGTAAAAAAGCATAACAAGGTAGCTTTAACCGGTGAGTGTGCCGATGAGATTTTCGGAGGATACCCTTGGTTTTACAGAAAAGAACTTTTGTGGGCGCAAGGGTTTCCGTGGTCAAAGGACTTGTCGGCAAGAACGGCCCTTTTGGCGGATGATTTTATTAATGAACTTAATATTGAGGATTATGTATCGGCCAGATATGACGAGTCTGCAAAAGAGGTACCGTATCTTGCCGGTGAAAGTCTGGAGGAAAAGAAGAGAAGGGAAATAACATACCTTAATATAAAATGGTTTATGCAAACACTTCTTGACAGAATGGACAGAGCAAGTATGTACAGCGGGCTGGAGGCAAGGGTTCCTTTTGCCGACCACAGAATAATCGAATATGTTTTTAATGTGCCTTGGGATATGAAATATAAAAACGGGACAGAAAAAGCACTATTAAGAGAAGCCTGTAAAGATCTTTTGCCGGTCGAGATTATAAATCGCAAAAAAAGCCCGTATCCAAAAACATATCATCCCAATTATGAGAAATTGCTTACGGAAAGATTTTTGGATATTGTTAATGATCCCAATTCCCCTATCCGGCCCTTGATTGATAAGAAAAAGGTTAAAAAATTTATGGAAGCTCCGGCTGTATACGGTAAGCCTTGGTTCGGCCAGTTAATGGCATCACCGCAGCTTATGGCTTATATGATACAGGTAAATGACTGGCTTAATAAATACAGTTCTTCATATAAGATTAAGATAAATAAATAACCATGATGTAACGAACACCTGCCATAGTTTATTTGGTAATTCAGATATGTAGTATATAACCGATTTTACAAGTATAAATTATTGCAGGTGTTCTTATTATTTAATTCAGCATATTTAAAAGAAGTTGTCTTTCGAGTATATTTGTTTTCTTCATAATAACTTAATCATAAAATAATATCTTCAATAATTCTCTTATATACTACCGCTTTAAATCATTTTTTATTCCGGCTTGTCGAAGTTATTGTCGGTAACATTTATATCTTCACGCTTTATTGTTTTACCGCAATTCGGGCAGTAGTAAGTCAGCTCGATTTTGTGGCCGCATTCGGAGTGGGTAAGAATTTTGTGGCATTTTTTCAGATTGCGTTCACTCCACAGGATTATGCTGTTAAAAACATCTGCCAAATCTAAACCGCTATCTGTAAGGAAATATTTGTATCTGGGAGGATGGGACTGGTAGAGCTGTGAGGTTATAAGGCCGTCTTTTTCCAGGCTTTTTAGCCGGTCTGAAAGAATGTTGGTAGGGATTCCTATAAGCCTGTCCTGTATTTCTTTGAAGGTATCGTAACCCAGCATCAGCTGGCGGATAATAAGCAAGGTCCATTTATCTCCGATAATATTAAGGGTTTGGGCAATATTGCAGGGGAGGTTATACAGATTTTTCATGGTATACTCCTTTCATTAAACCCGGATATCTCTTGTTAAAATAAATTGCATCCTGACGTAAAAAATAAATTGTCATTCTTCGGTGGCTTGAAGGGCCTGGCGGATTACATTGTCCATAATATCTTTGGTCAGCATGGCTGCAGCATATCCGTAAATATTTCCTTCTTTGTCAATCAAGAAAGTAGTAGGATAGGCTGAAATAAAGTAATCCATTGTCACTTGCCCTGTTTCGTCGAATACTACTGGGAAGGTAAAGCCGTTTTCTTCTAAGAAATCTATGATTTCATCCCTGCTTACGTCCTGATTATAAGGATATTCATCACTGGAAGGATTGGCAACTCCCAAGATTATTACGTCTTTCTGGTTTTTTCCGTATTCATTATATATTTTTTCAATATCCGGCATTTCTTCTATACAATAAGGGCACCAAGTGGTCCAGAAATTTAAGAATACCACTTTCCCTTTATAATCGGAAAGGGTGTGTTCATTGCCGTACTGATCCTTTAAGGTAAAATCTATAGCCGGGAATTTGGGAGGGACTTCTTCTGTCTGTTCGCTGTTTGGGGAATCGGCATCGTTGTTGCTGGCACTATCAGCTGTCGAATTGTTTTCGGACAAGTCGTCATTTGAATTATCACCCGGAAGGATACTTTCGGCTTCAGGATCATAAGGAGTAGCTCCCGGTTCGTTTACGGTTTCATTGTTTGCGTATCCCGATGCATCCGTATCGGATTTATCGGTGGGGTTTCCGTATGATTCGTCCGCCATATCGGTTTGCTGTTCTTGCTTTACTCCCAGGGGACGGGATATTTTATTTAAATATTTTGATATGCCGTTCATCCAGCCTGTAAAAGTCATAATGCCGATAAGTATTAGGATTAATCCTCCTATTTTTACGGTATATTTTAATATTTTCTGTTTTGATTTAAGGAAATTTAAAACCTGCGTAGTAAAGAGACCCAGTATCAGGAAAGGAATAATAAATCCCGCAGTATAAAGAAGAACAAGAAGATAACCTGTCAAGGCACTTTTTGAGCTTGAAGCCAGTATAAGTACGGAAGACAGTGCCGGTCCGACACAGGGAGTCCAGGCAAAACTGAAAGTAAATCCCATAAGGAAAGCCATCAGGGGATTTATTTCATCAGGTATGAAGCGGAATTTCCGTTCTTTTTGCAGGAATTTAACATTAAACAGGCCCACCTGGAACAGGCCCAGTAAGGTTATAAGAATTCCGCCAATTCTGGTAAACAGAAGCTGGTTGGTCTTAAAGAAGCTACCGAGCGCGGTAAATGCCATTCCCAAAAGAAAAAAAGAAAATGATATGCCAAGGATAAAAAATACGGTATGAAAAAATACGGTTTTTTGCCTGTAAGTAATGGCACCGGATTCATCCGTATGTTTTGCATTGCCTGCCAAATAGCTCATGTAAATCGGAATAAGAGGTATTACACAGGGCGACAAAAATGAAATAAGTCCTTCAAGGAAAACAAGCACAAAACTTATATTGTCCAAAGACACTAAATTATCAAACATATACCTTCTCCTTATTAAATAATTAAAATTAAACCTTTAAGTGTATAGCCTAAATTGATTATTATATTAAGAAATTATCTTAAGTAAAAACGATATCAGTTTTATAACCTTGAAACAAATTAGAATAAAGTCGTATGCTTAGTCTGATATAAAATAGATTGAGATGTTTTTAAATGGATTAGTATTTTATTAATAATTTTAGGGTGTTTGTAATCTACACTATAATTCTATCATAGTAACTTTATATTTTCAAGTAACTTACAAATATAAAGTTACGAAAAGTTTTAATGATACATTTTCAGTATAGGTTATTACATTGACATAAGGGCAGAATGTCGGATAAACTGGTATATGTAAAAATATACCTGTGACTGAGGAGGTAACATTTATGGATAATAAGTATAAACATCGCATGGCGACAAGTGTTATACGTTTTGTAGGAAAGGACGGGTCACCCCTTGCCAATAAACGTATAGATATATCACAGACAAAGCATGAGTTTATGTTTGCCTGCGGAGCTTTTGATACTGTAGCTCTGGTAAATGATCTTCCATTCGGAGAAGATAAAGAACTGCTTAAGGACCGTATGGATAAATGGTTGGCCCTGTTTAATACAGCAACACTGCCGTTTTATTGGGGACAATTTGAGCCGGAAAAAGGAAAGCCGCATACAGAAGCACTTATGAAAGCAGCGCGCTGGCTTAAAGATAGAGGAGTTACCTTAAAGGGACATCCTTTATGCTGGCATACACAAACAGCTCCATGGCTTTTAGATATGACCAATGAGGAAATTTTAAAAGCCCAGCTTGACAGAATTCGCCGTGAAGTTTCCGAATTTAAAGGCGTAATAGATATGTGGGATGTAATAAATGAAGTTGTAATTATGCCTATTTTTGATAAATACGATAACGGAATAACAAGAATATGCAAGGAACTGGGAAGAATACCCCTTATACGGGAAGTGTTTCAAGCAGCTAAAGAAGCCAATCCCAATGCTGTGCTTTTGATTAACGACTTTAATACAAGTATATCTTATGAAATAATGATTGAAGGCTGCCTGGAGGCAGGAATTCCGATTGATGCAATAGGTATCCAATCCCATCAGCACCAGGGCTATTGGGGAGTGGAAAAAATCCAGAGTGTACTAGAGAGATTCTCTCATTTCGGATTGCCTCTTCATTTTACCGAAAACACATTGATATCCGGCGATCTTATGCCGCCTGAAATTGAAGATCTTAACGATTTTCAGGTCGACGAATGGCCTACAACTCCGGAGGGAGAGGAAA
>CAZIHC010000069.1:0-9618 GCA_964538605.1 uncultured Herbinix sp.
AAAAGACGGCTGGAGTTTTTAGTTACGGCTGTGATTACCGTATTGCTTTCGGTACTGCAGACAAGATATTTTATTTCTGGCCCGGCTGTAGCCCCAAAGCTGTTATTTGGTTTTATAGCCGAAAAAAAGACCTTGTTTGGAGTCTTATCCTATCTTGACAGGCTTTTGGGCATACTTCCATTTGTAATATTTGCCGCATTTTCATATGACAAATGGGTGGAAAGATATATAATACTTGCTTTTTTGGCACCCTTTGTCTTTGCGTTTACCGTATCACTGACGGTTGACGTAACGGTTAACCATAAATATATCATGATGAGCTGCATCCTGGTCGGTATATTTGCTGCTGATTTTATTGTAAAAATGTTTGACAAAAAGGAATATACATGGCGCATAGCCGCAGGAATGCTGATTTTTATGCTGACAATAACGGGCATCTATGATTTTATTACGGTTATAAGAAAGAATGCTAATATGGGTAAAATTACTTTAGATATGGAAGATCCCTTAACCGAGTTTGTAAGAAGCAACAGTGATTCCAAGGATATTTTCCTTACGGACCCTTATACCATAAATCAGCTGGTATTTGGGGGAGCAATGCTTTTTCAGGGTCATCAGTATTATGCCTGGTCTGCCGGATATGATACGGCTTACCGTGATAGCATGGTTAAGAGGATGTATGAAGCAAAGACTTCGGCAGAGCTTGATATGCTGGTAAAGGAGAATAATATACGCTTTATAGTGGTGGAACATACCAACAGGGTAAATGAAAATTATGATCTGAACGAAGAGAATATCAGGGAAACTTACGAATGTGTATATGAAACCGGTGAAGGCGATTGGAAGTATTCTGTTTTTGACACGGAAAAAAAGATAATTGATGAAACCGGTGATTGAAATTAAATACGTTTTGCTTTGATAAATTAAAAAGTGAATAAAAAAGGCAAACGGGATCAAAAAATATAAAACCGGGTAAGTTTTATGAATGAATTAAAACTTATATATCACTAAGGATAATAAAATACTAAAACATTTATATTAATGAAAGAAAATATAAAATACCTGGAAAGAAAATAAATAACTATGATTAAGGTATCAAAGGACCAAAGAATAAATTTAAAGAATTATAAATGACAGCAAGTAAGATTGTAAAAAAATATGAAGAAAAGAGGATGAAGGGATGAAATTTAAGTATGTTATAGTGGGAGCAGGCCTGGCAGGGCTGACTCTGGCAGAAAGAATTGCTAATGTACTTGGAGAAAAAGTACTTGTGATTGAAAAAAGAGGCCATATCGGCGGAAATGTATATGACTCATACAACAAAGACGGAATCCTGATTCATAATTACGGGCCTCATATTTTCCACACCAATGACAGGGAAGTTTATATGTATTTGTCCCAGTTTACCGAATGGAATGATTTCTGG
This sequence comes from uncultured Herbinix sp., assembly GCA_964538605.1. Lineage (GTDB taxonomy): Bacteria > Bacillota > Clostridia > Lachnospirales > Lachnospiraceae > Mobilitalea. Next base: position 1,427 of record CAZIHC010000069.1, read on the forward strand.
CACCGGGTACTTACCTATGTGGACGGAAACCTGATCCCCATGCCTATTTCGGTTGAAACCATCAATAAGCTGTATAACCTGAATTTAAATTGTTTCCAGGTTGAAGAGTTTTTAAAAGAAAAGGCGGAAGATATAAAGGAGGTTAAAACCAGCAGGGATGTGGCCTTAAGTAAGGTGGGCCGGGATATTTACGAAAAGATATTTGAAAATTATACAAAGAAGCAATGGGGGGTCGACCCGGCAGAACTGGATACGTCTGTAATTTCAAGAATCCCTATTCGTCTGAACCGTGATACCAGATATTTTGCGGACAAGTATCAGGGAATGCCCAAACACGGTTATACCAAAATGTGTGAGAATATGGCGGCAAGCAAAAATATAAAAATCCTTTTAAATACCGATTACAAAGAAATTATTGACCAGATTGAGTATGAAACCCTTATTTATACCGGGGCTACGGATGAATTTTATAACTACAAATACGGTAAATTGGCTTACCGCAGCATCCGCTTCCAGTTTGAAACCTATGACATGGAGGAATTCCAGGAAGCTCCGGTCGTAAATTACCCCAACGATTATGACTATACCAGAATAACCGAATTTAAGAAGCTTACCTGGCAGAAACACCATAAGACCACTATATGCAAGGAATTCCCCTGTTCGGAGGGAGAACCTTATTATCCTTTCCCTACCAAGGAAAACAAGGAGCAGTTTGCCCTTTATCAGGAAGAAATGAAGAAAGAAACAAATGTAATATTCCTCGGAAGGCTTGCGGAATATCGTTATTATAACATGGACGGGGTTGTAAGGCGGGCTTTGGATGTATTTAATCAGTTAAAATAAAGAGGGGTGTATTTTTTGTCAGGTTATCCCTTTAAGGGATAACCTGTTACATAAGGAGGAGAAGGATGGGTAAATTATATATAGTTATACCTGCCTATAACGAAGAAGAGAATATAGAGGCGGTAATAAAAGATTGGTATCCTATAGTCGAAAAAATCGGAAACGGCAGCAGGCTGGTTATTGTGGATGACGGAAGCAAGGATGCTACATATTCAATAATTAAGCAGGCTGCAGAAAAACTGGATGCCTTGGTACCGCTTACTAAACCCAACGGGGGACATGGATCAACGATTTTATATGGATATAAATATGCATTGGAACAAGGAGCAGATTATATATTCCAGACAGATTCCGACGGCCAGACATTATCTTTAGAATTTTGGCCTTTTTGGGATAAAAGAGAAATTGCGGATATGGTAATCGGCCACAGAAAAAACAGGCAGGACGGCATCTTAAGGATTTTTGTAACCAAAGTCCTTAAATTTATCTTGCTGGCTTGTTTTGGCGTCTGGATAAAGGATGCCAATACCCCTTTCAGGTTAATGAAAGCCCAGACATTAGGCAGGTATATAAATCTTATACCCGACGGCTATAACCTCACCAATGTCGTAATTTCCGTAATATTTGCAAGAAAAAAACTGAAAGTTGAGTATATGCCCATAACCTTCAGGCCCAGACAGGGAGGGACTAACTCAATCAATATGAAAAAGATATTCCGGATAGGCAGACAGGCTATCCGTGATTTCAGGGAAATAAATCGGTTGCTGAAAAAAGAAAACACCTGAGTTAAAAACCGGTATATCATAAATACCTATGAAATAACATATGACTAATAATCAGGATGTAAAAATAGTATAACTTAAAACCGGTAAAATATAAGCTATAAAAAAGTTCAGAATAATAAAAGTCATGTAATAAAATATCGGTAATTTTATGCTGAATAGATCGGAATCAATGTAAAAACTACGATTATGACAAAAATTAGAGTTCAAAAACCGGAGGTGTTAGTGTGGGCAATTTATCAGAAATATTTTTGCTGGGAGAGGATATGCTGCCATTTTTGCAATGGTGGTTTACCGTGTTTTGCCTTGGTATAATTTATATACCCCTTTCCGGTTTACTGTTTTCCCGCCTCAATGACAAAGGATATCTGTTTTCCAAGACAATCGGAATAGCATTTTCAGGCTATCTTATGTGGATGCTGTCGGCATTAAAAATAATGAAGTTTACGGCGGTTTCCTGTATTATAACTGCAGGTATCGGTCTGATTATAAATATAATTATATTAGTGTACTGCAGGCTAAATTCAAAGCCGGAAGAGAAATTATTAAATGACTATCTTAAGAAAGAAAAGCTGGTGACTTTTCTGCTGGAAGAACTGATGTTTTTTTCGGTATTTATGTTTTTTACCTACATACGGGGATTTAAGCCGGAGGCATACGGAACTGAAAAGTTTATGGATTACGGTTTTATGACCACAATGATGAGAAGCGAGTATATGCCTCCTCAGGACTTTTGGTTTAGCGGTACGACTTTAAACTATTATTATGTAGGTCAGTTTATCGCAACCTATCTGACAAGGCTGTCGTTTGTTGAAGTATCCCACGGGTACAATCTTATGCTAACGATGACCGGAGCTTTTTGCTTTGTGCTGTCATTTTCTCTGGCTTATAATCTCATTATTAAATACAGTTATCTCAAAAGAAAAAAATCGAATGTGTCAGGGGTTATTTCGGGGTTACTGGCAGCCTTTGCGGTTTGTGTAGCGGGCAATATGCATTATCCCATATACCGATTTATAATACCTGCAATAAAGAAAATTTCCGGTGAAAATAATGTAAGTAACTTTTACTGGTTTCCGAATGCAACCAGATATATAGGGTATAATCCCGAAACCAATGACAAGACAATACATGAATTTCCTTCTTACTCATTTGTCCTAGGGGATCTTCATGCCCATGTTATAAATATTATATTTGTACTGACGGTACTAGCATTGTTATTATCGTGGCTTTACGGACAGACCAGGCGAAGCAATGATCATAAGATTGCCGCTAAGGAAATATTTAATCCGACCATCATAGCATTGGGCTTTTTTATAGGCCTGTTTCATACCACAAATTTTTGGGATTATCCTATTTATTACGTTGTTTCGGGTGCCATAATCCTGTTTTCGAACATGATTATATGTAATTTTAAGAAAAAAGCATATTATCTCACGGGTTTTCAGGGGATTACCGTAATATTACTTGCAAAAATTTTTTCATTACCTTTTTCTCTGCAATTTGATAAAATATCGGCCTCGGTCCTGCTTGCGGAAAATCATACTCCGTTTTATCAGTTTATGGTTTTGTGGGGGCTTCCTATTATAACCGTATCTGCTTTCTTTATAATATCCATACTGGATTATACTGAGGATAAAAATTTTGCTAGAAAAGGAAAAAAGAAAGAAAAATCAAAACTTGAAAGAATCGGGAATCTGCTTTCAACTTATATGGATTCACTTACAGTTACGGATCTGTATATCATAACCATAGGCTTATGTGCCATAGGCCTTACTGTTCTTCCCGAAATAGTGTATGTCAAAGATATATACTCCGGTGATTATAAAAGAGCCAATACCATGTTTAAGCTGACTTACCAGGCGTTTATTATGTTTGGCATTTGCTTCGGTTATATTTTTGTAAGACTTATAAGATACGGAAGGAAAATTAGCCAACGAATTATAGCCACCGTATCCTTAATCGTATTTTGCCTTACCCTGCCGTATTCCGTTAATGCGGTAAAAGCCTGGTACGGGAATATATTTGACAGAAGCGGTTATAAAGGAATTGACGCAACTGTATTTATGAAAGAAGATTTTAAGGATGATTATCTTGCCACAAAATGGCTGAATGAAAATGTAACCGGAACACCGGTTGTGCTTGAAGCCAACGGGTACAGCTATACGGATTATCAAAGAGTATCTGTAATAACAGGCCTTCCTACGGTTTTCGGATGGTATACCCATGAACAACTTTGGAAATCCGGCCCTGACCGTACGAATGATTTTGTTGTAGAGCAGCTAAACATCAGGGCGGCCGATATAGAAGCGATTTATACTTCATATGACGAAAGACTTGTAAGAGAGCTTGTGCAAAAATACAATATATCTTATATTTATGTCGGACAGCTGGAAGAAGAAAAATATGGACATATTAATCATGATATAATAAAGAGCCTTGGAGATGTTGTTTTTGAAAATCCCGATTCGGATGAATATGAGTACAAAACATATATTGTAAAGATTAATCCGAACAGGTTATGATTTATTAAGGTTGACAACGGATTGTTAAAAGTTTATTATATTAATGTAATAGAGTGATAATAAATTACATAGGTAAAATTATATAAATAACGGGCAGCTGCCTAAACGACATCTGCCTGTTTTATTTTACATAAAGCATCTAGATTACATCAATGATAAGAATGTGAAAACATGCATAAGCTTCTTATTTGCGCCCCGCTATTAACAATATGTAGAAAGGAGAATAACGTATGAGCAGATACACTGAAATAACACCGGAACTTTATAAACTGGCAGAAAAGGTAAAGCAAAACTGCGTTATTGATCCGGAATTGTATCAGAAATACGATGTAAAAAGAGGTTTACGCGACATCAGCGGTAAAGGCGTTCTGGCCGGACTGACGGATATTTGTGAGGTACATTCCTACACCATTGTTGACAGTGAATATGTACCCTGTGAAGGAAAGCTGTATTATCGGGGTATTGACGTTGAAGAATTAATTGCCGGATTTACCGAAGATGATAGGTATGGCTTTGAAGAAGTTACATATCTGTTATTGTTTGGCGAGTTGCCTACCGAAAAGCAGTTGAATGAATTTGTACAACAGTTGGAGCATTACCGCAGCCTTCCGCCGAGCTTTGTCAGAGACGTTATAATGAAGGCACCGAGCAAAGATATGATGAATACTCTTGCTAGAAGTGTACTTACCCTGTATTCCTATGATGAGAAAGCCGATGACATATCTATCGAAAATGTATTAAGACAAGGCCTTCAGCTTATTGCTTTGTTCCCTCTTTTGGCTGTTTACGGTTACAAGGCATATCGTCACTTCCATTTCGGCAAAAGTCTGGTCATACATCCTCCGAAAGAAGGACTTTCTACTGCGGAAAATCTTTTGTATATGCTTCGTTCAAACAAGCAATATTCTAAGCTGGAAGCCAAAATATTGGATATTGCTTTAGTGCTCCATGCGGAACATGGCGGCGGTAACAACTCTACATTCACTACTCATGTGGTTACATCTTCAGGTACGGATACATATTCAACCATAGCAGCTTCATTGGGTTCGCTTAAAGGACCCAGACACGGCGGTGCAAATATTAAGGTTATGCAGATGTTTGACGATTTGAAAGCCAATGTAAAAGATTGGACTGACGAAGAGGAAGTTGCAAGATACCTTTCTGATGTTTTAAACAAGAGAGCATTCGACAAATCGGGATTAATATACGGTATGGGACACGCCGTATATTCGATATCCGATCCGAGAGCAAATGTATTGAAGCAGTATGTAAAGAGTTTGTCTGAAGAAAAGAATATGCAGGAAGAATTTGCTTTGTATGAAATGGTTGAACGTCTGGCTCCCGAAATTATTGCAAGAGAAAGAAAAATCTACAAGGGTGTCAGTGCCAATGTGGATTTCTACAGCGGTTTTGTTTACAGAATGCTGGGACTTCCTGTTGAACTTTATACACCTATATTTGCTGTTGCCAGAATATCCGGCTGGATAGCCCACAGGCTTGAAGAGCTTAATAACGGAGGTAAGATTATTCGTCCTGCATATAAGAGCATATCAAAACACAAACCTTATGTAAAACTTAAGGACCGAAAAGAAAATGAATAATAACAGTTTATAAAGAATTATAAAATGATAATTTATATGAATGAAACTCCTCCATTGATTCAAAAGATTTTAATTTTTAAATAATTAATAAAATAATATAAAATAATAAATCAAAAATAATATATAAAATAAAAATCCATTTTTCGTCATTTATCCAAAAAGTTCTAGTGTATTATTGCTTATTATGCATATACTAAGAACGTAACATCGTATGAAATAATTCGGCGAAATATAAAATTTCAAAGATTATTTCAGATGTTACAGGTTCATGTAAACAACACATTATCCTATCAGGATAAGATTGGAGGAGTTTATATGGCAAGAAGAAACAGAGTTGAGATTCCTGAGGCACGTGAAGCACTGGAACGCTTTAAGTTTGAGGTCGCCAATGAAATAGGTGTTCCTTTGAAGAAGGGTTACAACGGCGACTTAACCTCTTATCAGAACGGTTCTGTAGGAGGTTACATGGTTAAGAAAATGATCCAAGACGCTGAAAAGAGGATGGCAGGACAACAGTAACATCTTGCCGGTTAGCAGATAATATTTAGATAAAGCGGCTGAAAATCAGCCGCTTTATCTTTTTCTGAAAAATTTTGAAAACCATTATAGTATAAGCTAAACTAAGCTTAAAAGAAGTTGACAAAAATATATAATATTATAAAATATTTATTATAACCGTTGTTTTTCAACGAATGGGGTAAGTTTATGAGAGTTATAGCAGGTAAAGCAAAAAAAGCAATACTAAAAGCACCGGAAGGCTATGAAACAAGGCCTACTACGGACAAAATAAAAGAGACTCTTTTTAATATTTTAAACCCATATTTGGCAGATGTAGATTTTCTTGATCTTTTTTCCGGAAGCGGTGCTATCGGCATTGAAGCTTTATCGAGAGGAGCCAAATATGCCGCATTTGTTGAAAACAACAGGGCAGCATTGGAATGTATAAAATTAAATCTTAAAAATACAAAATTGGAAACTCAAGCCGAAATATTCCCTATGGATGCTCTGGAAGCAATCAGGGCTTTGGAAATTAAGGGTAAGGTATTTGATATAGTATTTATGGATCCGCCTTATAACAATAACTTTGAGCGGGATATAATATTTGCCCTGCAAAATTCAAATATTATTTATTGTGATACCATTATTGTTGTAGAAGCTTCCAGGCAAACCGATTTTGAATTTTTAAAAGATACAAAGTTTAAAATATTTAAGAAAAAAGAATATAAAACCAACATGCATGTATTTTTGGAACAGGCAAAATAATCTTACGAATGGAGCAGATTATGAAAATTGGAATATATCCAGGCAGCTTTGACCCGATTACTTTAGGGCATCTGGATATTATTATGAGGGCTTCAAAGCTGGTTGATGAATTAGTAATTGGGGTGCTTAGAAACATTTCCAAAAAAACGGTCTTTACCGTTGAAGAGCGAGTCGAATTTGTTGAAAGAGTACTTAAAGAATATAAGCTGGAATCCAATGTAAAAGTTAAAGCATTTAACGGTTTGTTGGTAGAATTTGCAAAAGAGTGCAATGCATCTTTTATTGTCAGAGGCCTTCGGGCCGTAACCGACTTCGATTACGAACTACAGCTGGCACAGACAAATCATAAGTTATATGAAGATATTGATACGGTTTTCTTTACAACCAGACTGGAGTATTCTTATTTAAGCTCCAGCACTGTCAGGGAGATAGCAAGTTTTGGCGGAGATATTAAACAGTTTGTACCGGGATGTATCGTACAGTCTGTATATGATAAATATAAAGCGATAAGGAGTGTTTGAATATGGGAGCAAGCAAGATAGAGCAATTGATTGAGGATATATATGAGTTTGTTGAAAGTTGTAGGATGCAGCCGCTTTCAAGCACTAAGGTTATCGTACCCAAAGATGAATTGTATGATCTTTTGGATGAGCTAAGGCTAAGAACTCCGGATGAGATAAAGCGTTATCAAAAAATCATAGCAAACAGAGATGCGATTATTGCCGATGCCGAAAAGAAGGCTGAAAAAATACTGGCAGATACCAGGGAAAAAGCCAAAGAGCTTCTTAATGAGCATGAAATAATGCAGCAGGCTTATTATGAAGCCAATGAGATGATTATGCAGGCCTCCCAGGAAGCCGAAAGACTTCGCAGGGAAGCCAGAGAGGAAGCTGAACAGATAAGAACTGGAGTTCTTATGTATTCCAATGAAGTTTTAAGCAAGGTTGAACGAGTATTGGCCGAAGCATATGAGGTGGCTGTATCAAGATATGAAGCTTTTATAAATGCGTTAGAAAACAACCTTAATATAGTAAGACAAAACAGGCAGGAATTAATGGAACAGTTATATCCTGAAAACAACACTCCTGAGGAGCACGCAGATGCAAACAGCCAGGATGATGATTATAATTTTGATGAGAATACATTTTTGAATGATATTGAGCCATAATTATTTTTTT
>CAZIHC010000070.1:0-9552 GCA_964538605.1 uncultured Herbinix sp.
TGTTTTATAAACTGCAAAATTATAATGAAATTTGCAAAATAAAAGAATATAGTAATGAAAAATAAGGAGAATAGAAGAACTATGGCGACAGTGAAACCCTTTCGGTGCATAAGGCCTGCTAAAGAATTTGCCGGAAGAATTGCAGCACTCCCATATGACGTATACAGCAGGTCGGAAGCCAAGCAGGAAGTAGAACGGGAACCTTTGTCCTTTTTAAGGATTGACCGTGCGGAAACAAATTTTGACGATGATGTCGATACATATGATGAAAGAGTATACGAAAAAGCCAAAGAACTGTTGGACAATATGATAAAAGAAGGATATTTTATAACCGATAATGATGAGTGTTATTATGTTTACGAACTGGTAATGGACGGCCGGTCTCAGACAGGGCTGGTAGCCTGTGCATCCATTGACGATTATCTGAACAATATTATAAAAAAGCACGAGAATACCAGAGAAGATAAAGAGATTGACAGAATAAGGCATGTAGATATCTGCAATGCCCAGACTGGACCTATATTTTTGGCCTACAGATCACAGCAGACAATAAATGAGATTATAGATAAAGCTAAAACTGAGGACCCTCTTTACTATTTTACAGCAGCAGACGGGATCGGCCATCATGTCTGGAGGATTGCAGACAAAGAGAAAATTAATGTTATTCAAAAATGTTTTGATGACATTAGGGAAATTTACATAGCGGACGGTCATCACAGGGCTGCTTCTGCCGTCAAGGTAGGATTAAAAAGAAGAGAGGAAAATCCCGGATATACGGGAAATGAGGAGTTTAACTTCTTTCTGTCTGTTTTATTTCCCCATGATCAATTAATGATTATGCCGTATAACAGGACTGTAGCTGATTTGAACGGGAATACTGCAGAAGAATTTATAAAGAAAGTTGAAGCCAATTTTACCGTAATTAAACTGGGAAATGAGCCTTATGCTCCGAAAGAAAAAGGAGAATTTGGCATGCTGCTTGATGGGCAATGGTATAGCCTGAAAGCCAAAGATAATATAAGATGCAGCGATGACCCTGTAAAATCATTGGATGTATCTGTCCTTCAGAATTATTTACTGGAACCTGTTTTAGGCATTAAAGATCCGAGAAGAGATAAAAGAATTGATTTTATCGGAGGAATCCGAGGATTAAAGGAATTGGAGAGACGGACTTCCAAAGATATGAAAGTGGCATTTTCCATGTATCCCACATCAATTGAGGAGCTGTTTGCCGTGTCTGATGCGGGAAAGCTAATGCCTCCGAAATCAACCTGGTTTGAACCAAAACTTAGAAGCGGGCTTTTCATACATTCATTATCCTAGGAAAATAATATAATTCGTGATTTATTTCATATAAAATGCTATAATATCTGATGTGTTGATAAATCATATCAATCATTTATTATAAAACTTATACATAGGAGGTCAATAATGAGTAAAAGTTTAAGAGGCACAAAGACATTGGAAAATCTTATGAAAGCATTTGCAGGTGAGGCACAGGCCAGACTGAGATACACCTACTATGCTTCCGTTGCTGGCAAGGAAGGTTATAAACAGATTCAGAATATTTTTATGGAAACAGCGGAGAATGAAAAAGAGCATGCGAAAGTATTTCTGAAACTGGCTCAGAAATACCTTGACGGGGAAAATCCCGCTCCAGTTGATATAAATGCTACATATCCGTTCGCATATGGCGACACCGTTGCAAACTTAAAAGCTGCAGCTGCAGGTGAACACGAGGAAAGCGAAGTGGATTACCCTGCTTTTGCAAAGGTAGCAAAAGAAGAAGGATTTGACGATATTGCAGAACGTTTCCTTTTGATAGCCAAAGTTGAAAAACATCATGAGGAAAGATATAAGAAGCTTTTAGAGAACATCGAAACAGGCAGAGTTTTCAAGAAGGATGGCAAGGTTTTCTGGAAGTGCCTCAACTGCGGATATGTGCATGAGGGAGACGCTGCTCCGGAAGTATGCCCAGCATGTGCTCATCCCCAAGCATATTTCCAGCTGTTGGATGATTGCTTCTAAAAACAAAAGCTGGGAATTCACAATTTTGCTATTTCCCGAGTAATATTGCGATTGACATCAGTTCATATTTCAAAGACTTTATAATAATAACCCGGCTGGTTTCTCCAACCGGGTATTTATTCAAATCGATACCGGAAAAAGTATAATGGCTAATACGGCCGACGGTAAATATACACAGAAAATATTTTTTCTTTGATATCAAAATAAAGTATGCTAAAATATACACGATAGGCGAGTTAATCCAAGTAAAACATTGCGTTTTATATGACATGTATATGTTATAATAAAACGTAATGTTTTACTTGGATAAGTGCAACGTGAGCGACAATGCGAAGCATTGGAGCAACTAACTCGCCATAAAGTAGATTAGCGCATTTATGAATAGCTTTATGTGACATGATAATGTCACAATAAAACGTAGGGTTTTCCTTCGATAAGTGCAACAAGTGAGCAAAGTATCCGCTGTGCGGATACTACGGAGCTACTAATCTGCTTATTCGAAGTATTGGAGCTACTAACACGCCGAAAGCAGATTAGTGAAAATATGAAGTACGTTTTATGTGACATGATAATGTCACTATAAAATCTTATATTCGAGTAAATGCGAATTTAGTATTAAATTATAATGTACAAGGGAGATTACTATGAGCAGTTTTTTCAATTTGGAAAATCCGGTTTTTCAAGTGCTGGCTAAAGTCTGTGACATGCTTTTTGTAAGTATTGTTTATATAATTCTATGCATACCTATTATTACCATAGGTCCTGCCAGCACCGCCCTGTATTATGCGATTGTAAAAGTTATTCGTAGAGAAAGAGGATATATATTAAGAGAGTTCTTCCGGTCATTCAAACTTAATTTCAAAAGAGGGGCCATTGTGGGCATTTTACTTACCATAGCTTATGCTGTTTTGGGATTTGATTTACTTTATGCTTGGGGACTTACGGAGCCGGACAGCAGTAAAGGTTCCCTTCTTATGGGTGCCTTTATCGGAATCGCATTTTTGGTAGTCAGCTTTTCAGTATATGTTTTTCCTATTCTTTCCCGATTTGACATGACTGTAAGACAGCTATTTAAAGCGGCTGTTTATATGTCCATGAGGCATTTACATTTTACAATTTTAATGATAGCCGTAAATGTTGCCGCAGTGGTTATCGTAATTTATTTCTTTCCCTTTATTTTTATTGCCCCGGCAACTACAGTATTGGTTAATTCGCTTATGATGGAAAAAATATTCAAGAAATATATGCCAAAATCTGAGGGACCTGGGGAGGAAACAGGTAAGGATGAGTGGTATTTAGAATAAGGGGGAGAAAAACATATGTCGGAAAAATTAACTGATATATTTGGTATAGATGTGTTCAGCGATGCGGTAATGATTGAAAGACTTCCGAAAAAAATTTACAGTGCTTTAAAAAAGACCATAGAAAACGGAGAAGACTTAGATCCTAACGTGGCGGAAGTGGTTGCAAACGCCATGAAGGACTGGGCTATCGAGAGGGGAGCAACCCATTATACCCATTGGTTTCAGCCCATGACCGGAATAACCGCAGAAAAGCATGATTCTTTTATCAGCCCCACATCGGACGGAAAAATTATAATGGAATTTTCGGGAAAGGAACTAATAAAAGGAGAACCGGACGCGTCATCCTTTCCGTCAGGGGGGTTACGGGCAACCTTTGAAGCCAGAGGTTACACTGCCTGGGATTGCACATCACCGGCTTTCTTAAGGGAAGATGCCTTGGGAGTTACATTGTGCATACCCACCGCATTCTGCTCGTATACCGGAGAAGCCCTGGATATGAAAACACCGCTTCTTAGGTCTATGGAGGCTCTTAATAAACAGGTTTTAAGAATATTAAAACTTTTCGGACATACCGATGTAAAGCATGTTTATCCGACGGTTGGGCCGGAGCAGGAATATTTTCTTATCGATAAATCCAAATATTTAAAGCGCGACGATCTTATATTTACCGGAAGAACTTTATTCGGAGCCATGCCTCCAAAAGGACAGGAATTGGGGGACCATTATTTCGGAAGCATCAAAGAACGGGTAGCTTCATTTATGAAAGAACTGAACATTGAACTGTGGAAGATGGGCGTAACGGCAAAGACACAACATAATGAAACGGCTCCCGCCCAGCATGAACTGGCTCCGATTTTTACAACTGCAAATATAGCAACCGATCATAATCAGCTCATAATGGAATCCATGAAACGGATTGCCAATCGACATAACCTGGCATGCCTGCTTCATGAAAAACCGTTTGCAGGAGTAAACGGATCAGGTAAACACAATAACTGGTCGCTGGTTACAGATACAGGCAAGAATTTGCTGGACCCGGGTAAAACTCCTCATGAAAATACTCAATTCTTGCTTTTCTTTACTGCTGTTATAAAGGCTGTGGATATGCATGCCGATTTACTGCGGGTATCAGCCGCAAATCCCGGTAATGACCACCGGCTTGGGGGACATGAAGCTCCTCCTGCTATAATATCTATATATATTGGGACACAGCTTGAAGACGTGTTAAATCAGATTATAAAAAACGGGGAAGCAAAAAGCTGTATGGTTGGCGGCAAAATAAATGTCGGTGTACATACCATTCCGGAGCTTTATAAAGATGCCAGTGACCGGAACCGTACATCTCCTTTTGCATTTACAGGTAATAAGTTTGAATTCAGAATGGTCGGTTCTTCTATGTCGGTAGGTATGGCAAACACCGTGATTAACACCATTGTGGCCGATGTCCTTAGCGAAATGGCCGATGAGCTTGAACAGGCTGAAGATTTTAATGTGGCTGTTCATGACCTGATTAAAAGAACCATAACCGAACATATAAGGATTATATATAACGGAAACGGATATTCACAGGAATGGATTGAGGAGGCAGAAAAAAGAGGCCTGCCTAATTTAAGATCCATGGTGGATGCTATTCCTGCATTGGTTACGGAAAAGGCTGTTCAATTGTTTGAAAAGCATAATGTCTTTTCGAAAACAGAACTTATGTCACGCAGGGACGTATTATTTGATTCATATTCAAAGACACTCAATATAGAAGCCAAGACCATGATATCGATGGCAGGCTCGCAATTCATCCCTGCGGTAGTAAAATACACGAAAATATTGGCTGATTCGATTAATTCGATTAAAGAAGCCGTGCCGGAAGCCGATATTTCGGTACAAAAAGAACTGCTTATAAGAACATCCGGCTTATTGTCCGAAGCTCAGAATGCTTTACTAAAACTCCGTGATTTGATTAAAGAAGCAGAGGGCATAGATGACGGAGAAAAGAAAGCACGATTCTTCTATGAAAAGGTTAAACCGGCTATGGAGGCACTTCGATCACCGATTGATGCCCTAGAACTTATAGTTGACAGGGAGTTATGGCCGGTACCTACATACGGGGAGCTGTTGTTTGAAATATAAATATAGTGAAGATACATGTGAAAGGCTGAGAAAGAACAGATTTACTTTCTTGGCCTTTTACTATGATTTGATATTTGAACTTATTATTTACACCCTAATAAATAGGCTGAACATAGCGAAATTAGTCGAATATTTTTCCTATAAAATCATTGAAAATAAGAAAAATGTATCATAATGAAAATATATGCATTGAAATAAATAGGTATATTTGCCTATTATATTTAAAAGAACACTGATAAGTTATTTAACATAATACACAGGTAAATTGAATCCATAAAGGGGATCGGTATGAAAAAGGTGTCAAAATATATAGATATAGTAAAACCGTTATTATGCAGGAGTCGTAATTTTAGTTAAATCATAATTAACAAATAGTATCTAAAAAAATTTCTTGACATAGTATGTATTATAATATATATTTTGATTATCAAAATATTTGAACTTCAAAATATCCATAAATCAATTATATTAATTTAAGGACATTTTCATTTACTTAGGAGTGAATTATGTGAAAGAGCGAATTTTAGAGATTAACAAGCTGCTGGTTGAGATTTACGAAGATGTAATTCATATTGAGGAAAACGCTATAAAAACAGGGGTTTTTAAAGAACTTTCCATAACCGAAATTCATACGCTTGAAGCGGTAGGATTATACGGTTCGAAAACCATGTCAGAAATAGCATCTGATCTTAATATCACGATGGGGACTTTGACTACCGCTATCGATAAACTTATTAAGAAAGGATATGTGGAAAGAAATAGAAGCGATGTAGACCGCAGAATAGTAAATGTGAGTCTGACAAAGAAAGGAAAGCTTGCCTATCGTATTCACGAAAAGTTTCATCTGGATATGGTAAAGACTATTATGAACAATTTTACCTCACAGGAGGAAGAAGTGCTGCTTTGTGCGCTTAGAAAATTAAATAATCATTTGAAGGATATATATAATTCTTCGAACAAGAATCAGCAAATCCAATAGGAGGACCGCCAAAATGGGCCATGCAGCCATAATAGGTACAGGAAGTTTTGTACCTGATAGTATTATGACCAACGACGATTTAAGCAAAATGGTTGAAACCAGTGACGAATGGATCAGGACCAGGACCGGGATTCGTGAAAGGAGAATCTCTTCAGGAATAAGTACTTCTGATCTTGCTTATGAAGCAGGATTAAGGGCTATTGAGGATGCCGGTCTGAAACCTGAAGATATAGATTTGATAATTTGTGCAACCATAACGCCCGACTATTTTATGCCGTCCTGTGCATGTATGGTTCAGCAAAGATTGGGGGCAAAAAATGCAGCAGCCTTTGATCTTGCGGCAGCGTGTACAGGCATGATTTACGGTATTGTTACCGCCGAGCAGTTTATTAAAAGCGGCATGTATCGTAATGTTCTTGTAATAGGCACCGAGGTTTTATCCAAAGTTTTGGATTGGGAAGACAGGTCAACCTGTGTATTATTTGGGGACGGAGCCGGAGCGGTTGTTATGTCGCAGTCAGATAAAGGAGGAGTTATTCTGGCCTCCAACCTGAAAGCTGACGGAAGCAAATATAATCTTCTGACCTGTCCGGCTGTACCGCTTAAAAATCCTTATATCGGTGGCGGTGATAAAAACTCCCTTATAGGTACTGATAATGATACAAGGTCAGTTATAAAGATGGCAGGACAGGAGGTATTTAAATTTGCTGTCCGGACTATTATTGACAACATAGAAGCGGTATTAAGGAAAACAGGCCTGAACACGGATGATATACGGTATATTATACCTCACCAGGCCAATCAGAGGATATTTGAACAGGCCTCAAAATTAAGCGGAATTGCAATTGAACGCTTCTATATGAATCTTGACCGGTACGGAAACACATCTGCGGCCAGCATAGGTATAGCTTTAGATGAACTGGTTAAAGATACGGGGATAAAATCCGGTGACGTATTGGTACTGGTCGGGTTTGGCGGAGGGATGACCGGCGGAGCCGTCATCCTTAAGTGGGATTAGAAGTTTATTAACCGGGTATATACCCGGGTTCATAAAAATATATATATCTATATTAATATTAAAAAAGTTATTAAGGAGGATTTTAATTATGGATATGAACAAAGTGAAAGAAATTATAGCAGAGCAATTGGGAATAGATACAGCAGAATTAAGACCTGAAACATCGCTAAAGGACGACTTAAACGCAGATTCATTGGATCTTTTCCAGATAATTATGAGTCTGGAAGAAGAATTTGATATTGAGATTCCTACTGAGGACACCGAGAACATAAATACAATAGGTGATATTGAGGCTTATCTGGAAAAAAGACTGGAAAATGTAGAAGAATAGTAAGAAATCTATTTAGACAGGAGCTTAAAATATGAAATCACGTATATGTGAGATGTTGAATATTGAGTATCCCATATTTCAGGGGGCTATGGCGTGGATAGCCAATGCTTCCCTGGCAGCAGCCGTATCCGAAGCGGGAGGACTCGGTATAATTGCGGGAGGGACCGCTCCGGTGGAACTGATAAGGGAAGAGGTCAGGAAAGCAAAAAGAATGACTTCCAAGCCTATCGGGGTAAACATAATGCTCTTAAGCAACAATGCCGATGAGATGGCAAAAATGGTTTGTGAAGAAGGAGTCAAAGTGGTCACAACCGGTGCCGGCACTCCGTCAAAATATATGGATATGTGGAAAGCCCATAATATAAAGGTAATACCTGTAGTACCTTCCGTAGCCATAGCCAAAAGAATGGTAAGATGCGGTGCGGATGCGGTTATTGCAGAAGGTACCGAAGCGGGGGGACATGTCGGGGAACTGACTACTATGGTACTTGTTCCGCAGATTGTTGATGCGGTGGATGTCCCTGTCATAGCAGCCGGCGGCATAGCAGACGGCAGACAGGTTGCCGCAGCATTCATGCTTGGGGCGGAAGGGGTACAGGTCGGAACCCGGTTTTTAACCGCATTTGAATGTACAATACATGAAAATTACAAGAAAAAAGTACTTAATGCCAAGGATATCGATACCGTTGTTACAGGGCGTCGTACAGGACATCCGGTGAGGGTAATTAAAAATAAATTAAGCCGGAAATTTTTTGAACTGGATGAAAGCCTGGCTCCCAAGGAAGAATATGAAAAGTTGGGAGCGGGAGCGTTGGCCAGAGCAGTTTTTGATGGGGATATGGAGTACGGAAGCATAATGGCCGGACAGGTTGCCGCAATGGTAAACAAAGAGCAAAGTTGCAAGGAAATCATAACCGAACTGATGGAAGAAGCAGAAAATCTGTTAAATAAAGACTGGAATTAGAGTAGGGTGGTTTAATGGGGAAAATAGCTTTTATCTTTCCCGGTCAGGGCTCGCAATATGTCGGTATGGGAAAGGAACTGTATGACCGCTTGGAGCAATGCAGGGAAGTATTTGATATTACCGATGAATGCCTGGGATTTAAACTTTCGGAAATGATATTTAACGGGAAAAAAGAAGACCTGGACCGTACCGAAAATACGCAGCCGGCCATAGTTACCGTATCTTTAGCGGCATATACGGCCTTATGCATATACGGAATCCGGCCACATGTAACGGCAGGGTTAAGCCTGGGGGAATATACCGCTTTAACGGTCAGCGGGGTCTTTACCCAGTCCCAGGTAATCCCACTGGTAAGAAAGCGGGGCAGGTTTATGCAGGAAGCTGTTCCGGAAGGTAAGGGTAAAATGTGTGCCGTTTTGGGACTTACCGAAGATAAGGTAAGGGAAATTTGCCAAAAGGCAAGTGAGTTCGGCCTGGTAGAGCCGGCAAATTTTAATTGCCCGGGACAGATTGTCATAGGAGGGGAAACTAAGGCCGTAGAGGAAGCGGCTAAAATAGCCGAAAGTGAGGGTGCCTTAAAATGCGTATTCCTTCCGATGAGCACCCCTTCTCATACGAAATTGCTTTCTTCTGCGGCAAAAAAGCTTCGAAAAGAACTGGATAACTTATTCCCGGAGCCTATGAACATTCCCGTTATAAGCAACGTTACCGCCGATTATATAAAGTCGGTGCAGGATGTTAAAGATTTGCTATACCAACAGGTAATGAAAAGCGTTTTGTGGGAACAGTCTGTAAGAAAAATGA
>CAZIHC010000071.1:0-9459 GCA_964538605.1 uncultured Herbinix sp.
CCGTGATTAATCTCCGGATCGACATGATAAGGTTTTCCGCAAAGGATTATTCCTTTTTTATTGTGTTTTCTAAGATACTCTAAGGTTTCTTCTCCCTTCTTCCTTATATCATTCTTATATTTTTCTCTTTCTCTTACAGCCTCAAAAACCGCTTCCTTTGCTTCTTTGTAAGTGACTCCGAATTCCTTAAATTCTTCTGCAATTCTTTTTATCAATACCTTTTCATTGTCCAGTGACAAAAATGGAGATATAAATTTTACCTGTTTTGCTTTTATCTCATCTATATTGTTTCTTACAACTTCCGGATATGAAATCACAATCGGGCAGTTGTAATGATTGTTAACATTGGGGTATTCTTTTTTCTCATACACCACCGACGGGTAAAAAATGGTATCCACCCCCTGCTCAATCAGGCTTAAAACATGCCCGTGACAAAGCTTTGCAGGGTAGCAGGCAGATTCGGAAGGAATGGTTTCTAAGCCTTTTTCAAAAATTTTTTTACCGGAAGGAGGAGAAAGTACCACCCTAAATCCAAGCTTAGTAAGCAAAGTAAACCAGAAAGGATAATTTTCGTACATATTAAGTACACGGGGTATTCCTATAACTCCACGGGGCGCTTCCGATATAGGAAGCGGCGTATAGTTAAATGTTCTATGATATTTGTAATCATACAGATTAGGAAGCCTCTTATCTTCTTTTCTGCTGTCTTTTTCACTTTCTTTGGTGCTTAACCTGTCATTACCTATACTTTTTTCTGCTGAATCTTTGCCTTCTTCAATACATACGACCATGCCGCCTCTTTCACACCTGTTGCCGCTTATATAACTTTTTCCGTCTGAAAATGTATTTATAGTTAACAAGCAGTTATTCTGGCATCCCTCACACCTTTTTACGGAAGAATGCATAGTAAAGTTTTTTAAGTCTTCGCTTGACAGTAGCGAGCTTAACTTACCTTCTTCTTCATGCTCTCTGGCATAAAGAGCCGCCCCGTAAGCGCCCATCAGTCCCGCAATCTCAGGCCGAACCACATTTTTCCCAAGTACCTGTTCCATGGCCCTTAATACGGCATCGTTATAGAACGTTCCGCCCTGAACTACGATGTGTTTTCCCAGGTCCTCTTCTTTTCTGACTTTAATAACCTTATAGAGGGCGTTTTTTATAACAGAATATGCCAGGCCCGCAGACAAATCGGAAATACGGGCCCCTTCTTTCTGAGCCTGCTTTACCTTGGAATTCATAAATACGGTGCATTTTGTACCCAAATCCACCGGTGCATCTGCAAATAAGCCTTGTTTGGAAAATTCATCTATAGATAAATTTAGGGAGGAAGCAAAACTTTCAAGGAATGAGCCGCAGCCTGACGAACAGGCCTCATTTAAGAGGATATGGGTTATGGCACCGTCTTTTATTTTTAAGCATTTCATATCCTGTCCTCCGATATCCAGGATAAAATCCACCTCTGGCAAAAAATATCTTGCTGCTTTATAATGGGCAACAGTCTCAATCACACCGAGATCCACATGGAGTGCCGCTTTTATAAGAGATTCTCCGTATCCGGTAACGGTAGATTTTACAATCCTTGTCCCTTCGGAAAGTGTTTCGTATAAATCCGAAAGTATGGCTACCAGCTTGCCCACCGGATTTCCTTCGTTTTTAGAATAATGGGAATAAAGAATTTCTCCCTCTTCTCCTATCAGTACTACCTTGGTTGTGGTAGATCCGGCATCAATTCCCAGATACGCCTTTCCCTTATATTCAGACAAATCTTTTCTTTTCACTTTAGCCCTGTCATGTCTTTCTTTAAAATCTTTGTAGTCCTCTTCGTTTTTAAACAAGGGGGCCAGGGTGATAACCCTTTCTTCTTTCTTATTAATTAATCTTTGAGCTTTATTGCAAAGGCCCCTAAAACATACGGGAGCTTCCTTTGTGGCAAGCAGTGCGGCGCCTATGGCCGCAAAAAGCTGTGAATTTTCGGGGCATATAAACTCCTGACAGGCATCTTTAAGGCTTTCCGTAAACCGTCTGCGCAGCTCGGATAAGAAATACAAAGGCCCTCCCAAAAAAGCCACCCTTCCTCTTATGGGCTTTCCGCAGGCCAGTCCCCCTATGGTCTGATTTACTACAGCCTGAAAAATAGATGCCGCAATATCTTCTTTTCTTGCCCCCTCATTCAATAAAGGTTGTATATCGGTTTTGGCAAATACTCCGCACCGGGAAGCAATAGGGTATATTACCCTGTAATTTTTGGCGTATTCATTTAAGCCCGCCGCATCGGTATTAAGTAATGCTGCCATCTGGTCGATAAAAGCACCGGTTCCTCCGGCGCAACTGCCGTTCATACGTTGTTCCACGTTCCCTTTTAAATAGGTTATTTTTGCGTCTTCACCGCCCAGTTCTATTACCACATCGGTTCCGGGTATGAATTCTTTCACCGCTTTCGTACAAGCCACAACTTCCTGAGAAAAAGGCAGATTAAGCCACTTTGATACGGATAAACCTCCCGAACCGGTAATATTTACACTACATGACGATTCTTTAAGGGTTTTATAACAGTCGGCAATCATCCTGGCTACGGTTCCGGTCATATCCGAATAATGCCGTTCATAAGCTTTATAAATCAATTTTTTATTTTCCAAAGCTACTATCTTTACGGTGGTTGAACCTATATCTATTCCCAGATTTACTTTTGCCATAAGCTACTCCCCGATTAATAATTTTTCTCTGCTAATTACAAACAAAAGCGACACTTATGTATTATGTTCAATTTGAAGCAATTCATTCAAACGATTGTAAAATTTTACTTCATATTTAAATAAATACTATAACTAAATTTTCATTTACCCGTAGTTCTCCTACGACTTTATTCAGGCGCAAACAAAGATGATATTTGTATTACCATTTTGTATGTGATAAAAAATTCATAACCATTTCAGATAACCTACTGCGTAATTTTTGTGTTGGAACCCCCGCTTTAGTAATAACATAGTAAGCTTTTACTTAAGTCTAAAGTTTGTTGCGAAATAACCTGCTAGGCATGTTGTTTAATTGCATTGGATAGCATCTTACCTCAGCACTGGACAAAAAGCCTACAAAAAAGCCTGTAAACTCACAGTTTTCCGAGTTTTCAGGCTTCTGTTTTTATTTATATATATCGAAACTACAGATTTATGACCTTTGTAGCCACTTTCTGAGCAAACATCTCATCGTGTTCGATAAATACTATGGTAGGCTTGAAAGACAAGATCAGATCTTCCAACTGCATTCTGGTAAAAATATCTATATAGTTCAAAGGCTCATCCCACAGGAAAATATGGGCCGGCTCCACCAAGCTTTTTGCCAGTAAAACTTTCTTTTTCTGCCCCATGCTGAAATCCCTCATATCCTTGTCAAATTGTCCTCTTTCAAAATCCATCTGTCGAAGGACGGCCTTAAAAATCGTTTCATCCAGCCCGTACCTGTCTGTAAAATCCTTTAGAGATCCTTTTAAAAATGATGTATCCTGCGATACATAGGATATTTTAAGCCCGGGAGCCACATATACCTTCCCTGTATATTCTACATCAGTGCCAAGAAGAAGCTTAAAAAGCGTCGTCTTTCCGGAACCGTTCTTTCCTTTTATAGCCACCCTGTCACCGGCTCTTACACTAAAATCTAAATCGGAGGCTATTTTTCTGTTTCCGTAATATAGGCTTACTTCCTCCAGTTCGATTAATCCTTTTTTATGAAACGGCAGTATATTCATCTTTAAAGATTCCGCCTGCTCTATATTTTTAAGCAGGCTTTTCTTTTCCTCTATGGCTTCCTGCCTACGCCTTTCGATTGCTTTTGCCCTCTTCATCATTTTGGCTGCTTTGTGTCCCACATATCCCCTGTCAAACACATGACTTCCTATTTTTGAAGCTTCAACTTTATTGGCCCAACCGGCAGTGGTTCTTGCAGCCTCTGTCAAAGTATCAATTTCTTTCATTAGCTGCTTGTTTCTTTCAAGTTCGTAATTGTCCTGCATGGTTTTGTTTTGATACCAGGATGAAAAATTTCCTTTTTGCACTTCTATATTGCAACGATTGATTGACAGGACATGATCTATACATTTATCCAAAAAAGCCCTGTCATGGGATACAAGAATAAATCCTTTTTTAGACTGCAGATAATCGGCTAAAATATTTCTTCCTTCCATATCCAGGTGATTAGTCGGCTCATCAATAAGAAGGAAATTATTTTTCTTTAAAAAAAGGGCAGCTATCATAATCTTTGTCCGTTCCCCGAAACTTAAAGTATCAAAAGGCTGATCAAGGATTACAGTTTCTACTTTAAGTTTTGCCAGTTCTTTTTGTATCAGCTCTTCTATTATATACCCATCATATTTCTGATAAAGCTCCTGAACCTCCCCGTATCTTTGAAGCTCGCCGTTTTTAAGGCATTCTTCCATTTCCTTTTCCCATTCTTTAAAAGGCGCAATAATATCCTTTATGACATCCATGGTTTTTCTGTTCTTAAACTCTACTTCAAAAGGGAAATAATCAAAACTCACCGAAGCCGTAATACTTCCCTTGTATTCATATTTTCCCATAAGCAGATTTAAGAATGTTGTTTTTCCTCTTCCGTTTCTTCCTATAAATCCCAGCTTCCAGTCCGTATCTATCTGAAAACTGACATTTTCAAAAATCATATCAAAAGCACTGTCATAACTGAAAGATAAATTATTAACTGAAATCAGCGACAATATTACTCCCCCCTATAGCAGTTGACATTGATAAGTAATCCGTAAATTAAATTGCCTGTGAAATATAATACTGCTTCTTTAAAGCAAAAGAGTAGAATTTTTGATTTGCGATGTTGTCTATATTAATTATTATATTAAAATAATAACTACAGATTAGCAAATAGAAAGTTTATGTTAATCGGTATCTCATGCAGAATATAAGCTTTTTACAGCTAATCAGGCAAGCAAAAGTATAATAAAAACCATATTAAACCGATAAGGGTTACAGATATAAATTTAACCTTGCATTATAAATACAGAAGATACAATATAACCTGTTATAAAACACCATAATTAAAAGACATTAAAAACTGAAAACTTAGAATAAGACTTATAAATACAAATCTCTTACATATTGACAGATAAAATAGTATCCGCAGTACATAGCAAAAGACTTAGAAAAAAAGATAAAAAAGAAGGGATATATCTAAATTAAGATATATCCTTTCTCATTTTATAAATTCTTGGTTGAAGGTTATATTTAATTACCTAGAAAAAATTATACCCGCTATTATTGTCATTATTATTGTCGTTTAAAAAGATATCAATAAAATTCAAATAATCCTGATATGAGAAAAGCAAATCCAGCACATCTGCAATGCTTTCCATGCTTATCTTGCCGTTAGGATATGCGGGTGAAATAACCCAGTCAGGTACGGTATTTAATACTGCTGTTCCTCCGGCCGTTTTTGCGGCAAGTCCGCTATATTGACTTATTCCTGAAGACTTAACCGTACCGGCTGTAAAATCCTCTTCCATGTATTTCATTACCTTAACCACATAATTCTGGGTTTCCTTAAAAGGAGGAACTCCGCCGTATTTCTTTACGTTATTCATACCTGCATTATAAGCAGCCAGAGCCAGTTTTACATCCCCGTTATAACGTTTCAGCAAATCGGATATATATTTTGAACCACCCATAATGTTTTGCTCAGGATCAAAGGGATCGGTAACTCCCAATTCTTTGGCTGTACCGGGCATTAATTGCATAATTCCCTGCGCTCCCGCTTTTGATACCGCATTGGGATTAAAATCCGATTCAGCCTTAGCTATGGCTTTCAGAAGATTTACAGGAACGTTATATTTTTGGGATGCTTTTTCAAATATTTCATCCAGGTTCGTTGTTTTATTAAGATATGTTGAAAATGATTCGCCGCCTGTCTGACCTGCTTTCTTTATTCCTGCTTCATAGTCGGTTGATTGAATATTGTTTATACCGTTTATTTTTGACATGGCTCCTCCTTCGTAAATCTTTTGTCTATAAAAGTATCCCATAAAATTAAATCTCATTTTTTCTATAGCAAAGTTTTTCTTAATTCTTCCCCTGATTTCATTGACAAATAAGCCGGAGCAATATCAAATACCGTCTTTGCCCCATAAATTCCTTCTTTATTAAGCCTGTATGCAGCTCTTGCATATGCCAAAAGTACATTTGCCGTAAAATCAGGATTGGAATCGAGTTTTAAGCTGTATTCGATAACATGTGTATTTTCATCATTAAGCCCGGTTCTTCCGCTGTGGATTACCACACCGCCATGAGGCATTCTGTTATGGTTCTTTTCCAGTTCTTCTTTTGTAATAAAATGAACTATTGTATCATAATCGCTGAAATAATCAGGCATAGATTTTATTTCATTCTCAATTTGCTTTAGGTCCGCCCCTTCTTTTGCCACAACAAAGCATTCTCGGATATGCTTTTGTCTGGGTGTAAAGTCAGGCAGCTCACCTTTTCTGACCCTGTTTAATGCTTCCTCAATAGGAATAGTATACTGCCTTGCATCCTCAACACCTTCCACCCTGCGGATTGCGTCTGAATGGCCTTGGCTTACACCTTTGCCCCAGAATGTATAGCCCTTTCCTTTAGGCAATATCACTTCCGCATACAAGCGGTTAAGGGAAAACATTCCCGGATCCCATCCGCTTGCTATTACACAGGTCTTTTTTGACTTAATTGCAGTTTCATTAACCTTCTTATAATAATCCTGAATCTTTGCATGAGTATCAAAACCGTCTACTGTATTAAATAATGCTGCAAATTCAGGTCCCTGAACCGGAAGGTCCGATTTGCTTCCGCTGCATAATATCATTACATCTATTATATCGGTCATTTCCCTGGCTTCCTTAATATGATAAGCCCTAGATTTTTCTGTAGCTAGTGTTAATGTCTTGGGATCTCTTCTTGTAAAGACTCCGACCAGTTCCATATCATCATTTTGTAATATTCCCAGTTCTACTCCTCTTCCTAAATTACCGTATCCCAATATACCTATCCGAATTTTGCTCATAAGTACCTCCCCAGTATATATAATTGATTATTATCTTATAGGCTTAATATCTTATTCCGATAATATTGCAAAAAATCTGATAAAACATAAAAAACAGCTTCTTTAATGTTATAACATATTACATAAGTAATGCGCAATAAAATTTAGGATAAAAAAGTAAAAATAACAGTATAAGTTCTTCCGTATAATGTTCTACAGTATAACACCACAATCTCCTTTATAAGCCGCAATTAATAAATAATTTATAAATGTATTTACATACTTCTCCAAATAAATAGATTGAACCCTTCTGATATAAAATAAAAAGTTTTATTGTACGAAAAGTCCAAAACAAAAAGGACTCAATGCAAACGATAATGTTTGCATCAAGCCCTTTTATTATTGTATTTGAATTTAAATTATAACTAAAATTATTATATTTCAATTAATTACGCTTTCAGTCTTGCCTCAAGAGCATCAAGCTGAGCAGCAAGCTCTTTCGGAAGCTTCTGTCCGTAACTTGCATAGTGTTCTCTGATGGAAGCTACTTCTGCAAGCCAAGCTTCTTTGTCAACTGTCAGCAGTTTCTTCATATCTTCTTCGCTGACATCAAGACCGGTAGTATCTATAGCATCCAAAGTAGGCAGATAACCGATTTCGGTCTTAACAGCCTTGCCTTCTCCTTCGGTTCTTTCAAAGATCCACTTCAGAACGCGGCTGTTTTCGCCAAATCCGGGCCATAAGAATTTGCCGTTTTCGTCCTTGCGGAACCAGTTGACATAGAATATCTTAGGCAGCTTATCAGCGTCTGTCATCTTGCCGATATCAAGCCAGTGCTGTAAGTAATCGCAGATATGATATCCGCAGAAAGGAAGCATAGCAAACGGATCGCGGCGTACTTTACCGATCTTATCGGAGATAGCTGCTGCCGTAATCTCGGATCCCATAATGGAGCCCATGAAAATACCATGCTCCCAGTCAAAGCTCTCATGAACAAGAGGAATGGTTGTAGGTCTGCGTCCGCCGATTAAGATAGCGCTGATGGGCACACCGTTAGGATCCTCCCATTCAGGAGCGATAGCAGGACACTGACTTGCGGGAGCGGTAAATCTTGCATTCGGATGAGCTGCCGGGTCCTTGGAATCAGGAGTCCAGTCATTGCCTTTCCAGTCAACCAAATGATCCGGTGCATCTGATCCGATGCCTTCCCACCATACGTCGCCGTCATCGGTAAGGGCAACGTTTGTAAAGATTGTATTCTTGGAAATGGTGTGCATTGCATTCGGGTTGGACTTCATTGATGTTCCGGGAGCTACGCCAAAGAATCCTGCTTCAGGGTTGATGGCATAAAGTCTTCCGTCTTTACCGAACTTCATCCATGCAATGTCGTCACCTATAGTTTCAACTTTCCAGCCTGGAATTGTAGGTATAAGCATTGCCAGATTGGTCTTTCCGCATGCACTCGGGAATGCACCGGTTACATACTTAACTTTGCCTTCGGGACTGGTAAGCTTAAGTATCAGCATATGCTCAGCCAGCCAGCCTTCTTCACGGGCCTGTACGGAAGCTATACGAAGAGCAAAGCACTTTTTACCAAGCAATGCGTTTCCGCCGTAACCGGAGCCGTAAGACCAAATTGTCTTTTCTTCAGGGAAGTGGCTGATATATTTCTGTTCCATAGGAGCACAAGGCCATGAGGAATCTTTTTCGCCCTCTTTTAAAGGTACACCTACGGAATGAAGGCATTTTACAAATTCGCCGTCTTCACCCAAAACTTCAAGGACTTCTTTTCCCATCCTTGTCATAATTCTCATGTTTACAACAACATAAGGGCTGTCGGTTAATTCAACACCGATTTTTGAAATAGGAGATCCGATAGGGCCCATGGAGAAAGGAATAACATACATGGTTCTTCCTTTCATGCAGCCGGTATACAGATTTGTCATTGTTTCTTTAAGTTCGTCAGGATTAATCCAGTTGTTGGTAGGACCGGCATCATCCTGAGATTTGGATGCTATGAAAGTTCTTTCTTCAACACGGGCAACGTCTGAAGGATGGCTGCGGAATAAGTAGCATCCGGGGCGTTTTTCCTGGTTCAAAGGAATAGCCATACCGGAATCAACCATCTCTTTTAAAAGACGGTCATTTTCTTCCTGTGAACCGTCGCACCAGTAAATCTGGTCCGGCTGACACATCTTAGCCATTTCTTCAACCCAAGCCAATAACTTTTTGTTTTTTACTTCAGTTTTAATAGTAATCACCGCTTTCTATATAGTATAGTTTGTTTGTTGATAAATAAAATCTACTCAACAGGAAATTATAAGAACTTCCTGCAGAAAACTTTGTACGCTACTTTACATAAATTATGGCAACAATACCGTACAAGACTGATTATACATAAATTTCTCAAAAATTAAAAGGTTTAAAAATTAA
>CAZIHC010000072.1:0-9399 GCA_964538605.1 uncultured Herbinix sp.
AAATATGGGGTTGTGAACTAACTGTTTCACAAACCCCAACATTTATTATAGAACCTATTTTATTAACAATTTGTCGATCATATTGCCAATAGTATCACTATCTTCTTCATTTTAATTTTTAAATACATAACTCTGCCCCATTATGTTTAAAGGGAATCCAAACTCTTCTCCTACTTTTGATTAGGTTATAAAAGATTTATGCGACTCTTAAAAAACTGTGATGACGACATACAATATACGTGTCATTTCTTTTTCTATTGTAGACAATTATATATTAAATTGCAGGTAATCTCAATCATATAGTTAAATTACAATTTATAGTCATTTACGAAATTTTATTACATTTATGTATGAGCTATGGAAGAAAGGTATAAAAACGCTCTTTTTAATCATAGTACACAAAACAAAAATCCAATTTAACAGAAATATTTTTCGACTTATATAAGACATGGAGCTTGCTAAATGTACTTTTTTATACTTAGTGTTATTCAGCTATAATGGTTTATATTGTATATCAAAAAAGTTATCTTTTAGTCTGTATTAATTTGTATAATAATGTCGAAATATGTTGAAATAACATCTTGAAAAGAACTCCAGTTCGTGTTATACTTTAAAAAAATACCCTGGACTTATTTACTCATTTATGATAAAATATGATAGAAAGGAGGTATAAAATCATGCCTTATGCTATTGATTTATTTTGTGGTGCTGGAGGTATGAGCGAAGGACTTATACAAGCTGGTTTTCATATTCTTTTTTCCAGTGATATCAATGAAGATGTAGAAAAAACGTATAGAAACCGACATGAACAATTAGGATTCATTCAAGATATAAACACACATTTTCATAGATGTGACATCAGAGAATTAACTGGTGAATTAATATTAGATAGAATTCAAAATTTAAAAATTTTTAAAAATGGCAGCGTACCAAAGGAAATAGACGCTATTTTCGGTGGACCTCCTTGTCAGGGTTTTAGTCGCGCTGGAAAACGTAACCCAAATGACCCTAGAAATATGTTATTTAGAGAATATCTTAGAGTTATAAGCGAGATAAAACCTAAATATGTCGTATTTGAAAATGTAACTGGTTTTGTAGATACCAAATTATATGGTTTTCGTGGTACTTCAGGTAAAGATTATCCTGACGGTACGTTAGTTCTTGATATTTTAATGTCGGAGTTTAACTTATTAAATTATAATACATTAGAACCTAGGATTTTAGACGCAGCTAATTTTGGTGTCCCTCAAAGAAGAAATCGATTAATAGTCATAGCATATAGAAAAGATGTAGTACCCCCTAAATATCCTGAACCAACGCATTCAGATAATAGTAAAGTAACAGTAGCAGAGGCTATTGGAGATTTAATTTTAGATAATACAATAAAAACCAAAATACAAAATGGATTATCTCAATATCAAATAGATTCTATAAGAGGTAGAACACCAAATATAAACGGATGTCCTATAAATAGTAATGGTATGATTTTTAATAATGAGTTACCCAATCATTCACCTCTAATTAAAGAAAGATTTTCTTTATATCAAGAAGGCGAAGATACTGAAACTTTGCGAACACGTATTTTGGCTGAAGGAATTGATTTGTCCGAAAAACCAATACTATTACAATATTGTGCTGATATTTTAAATAAAGATAAAGATGAAGTAATACATATATTTAAAAAGCCAAATAATGATATTAATTTAATTAATGTATTATTAACAAAAAAAGGTATTCGAACTAGATTAGATAGTAATAAACCATCACCAACAGTGGTAACGATTGCAGATGACTATATCTCTCCGTTTGAAAATCGTACATTTACTGTAAGAGAAATGGCTAGATTACAGTCATTTGATGATAGTTTTGTTTTCTTAGGAAAAAGAACAACAGGAGGAATTAGAAGAAGAATAGAGGTACCGCAATATTCTCAAGTCGGAAACGCAGTACCTCCATTATTAGCCAAAGCAATTGCAACTAAAATAAAACAAGCCTTAGAAGATGGTCAATAAATCCATCTTCTTTTTTTCTAGCTCTTTTGCAATAGTGAATGCATTTCTAAAGTTAGACAAAGCAATATTGGTAGTGCAGTTTTATTCATTATAGATCCTTATAATATTTTAAAATAATTATATTCATTTAATAACTTATCTTTGTTCTCACGTATAGTAGTTAGATGATTTTTTGAATGACCTGTTGATAAGTTACGGCTAAGAAGTTCTTTAACCGAACTAGCAACTCCAGATTTTGAAGGAAGACCCCAGTAATTACCACCACTTAAGTTAGCTACTCTCATAACAGCAACAGAGTTAGGTTTGAAGTTTTCTATCTTAACGGTAGGGACAGTTACAAAAGAATATGTAAAACTTTTAACATCATGTATTGAGTATCCATGTTCCCCAATCTTTGTGTTTGATTTAAAGTTCTCCGCAGAATAAATAATATCCCATAACATAGGAATTTGAGCATTATCATTCCAATTTGTTTTACATTGTATAATATGTATTTCTATTTCTCCAAAGTCTCTATGTGTAAGAGCGTTGAGTACATCTTTTAGTCTATACTTCTTTCTCACAATGGGGATTACTGGATTACCATTTATATCATTTACTTTAATATCTTCTTTATTTATCATATAATCATTTAAATCAGGAAATGTAATTGCTATAAGATCAGATTCTGTATTTGATATAAAATTATTATAATTAACTGTAATAGCGAATCTTACTGGATCTGGTAATAAATCTTTTGTGTGCTTAATAACAACAGTTCTTCTGCCTATTAGACATAAATTTAGATACCAGCATACAAGACTTTCCCATACTACTCCACCCCCAGATACTTCACTCTGTAAATCAGATTCTGATAAATTCGATTTATCTTTCTTATTTGTAGAGTAAAATACTTTTCGTAAATTATCTCCTATTGTTAATATTTGATGCTCTGTTAAATTTGGAGTCAAATCTCTGATTACCGATTGCCAAGTTGGCCAAACTTTTTTAAAAGCTGAAGTCTTAAATAGATTTAATATTGCTTGCTCTCTTAAAAATTCAATTATATTTTGTCCCATAATTATTCCTCCAAAAATTTTTTATATTAAATTTATCAGAAAATAAACCAATGAGTCATAGTCCTATGTATAATTTTAGTATCAAATTTAATTATAACATAAATATAAGAAAAAAAAGTTATTACAAAAATAAAACTTTTCATACAGTTCTGCTTGAACTATTTTGAAAACTATAGAACCATACTTATTCTTATAATCATTACAATATCTGAATTATAACGTTCAAGAGCATCTTAAGGAAAATAATTATTTATTATGTATCAAATCAAAATTATTCAAATGAACTTAATGTTATAAATATTATTTTGTATATGGTTTTTGTCTACCATTTTTATGTCTATATTTTATAATCGTCCGGTATAATAATTATATAGCAAAAAAGCAGCCGAATCATGAACCTACATTCATAACCCAACTGCCATAATTTACAACTTATAATTCTATGTCTTATTCCCAATCTTTTTATTATTTCTTATGTATTCATCCAAAGCTTCTATTCCGTTTCTGTATCCTTTTGAGTTATTGGCAAACATTTTATCAAGCAGTTCATTAATTTTTCATCTCCGTCGAATAAAAGCAATATTTTTCTGTTTTTTAACTGTTGTATAACTGCAATTGCTATCATAATCCCTAATATCCCAAGCGGTATCATAATTGATACGGAAGGTTCAACCATACACACAATAAATGAGATTATTACCGGGACAAAACCATACCACATTCTGAATAAATTTAAAATAGTTCCCATTATAAATACACTCATCGGATATTTTCTTTTTTTCACACACACCACCTCATTTTAAAGGTAATATATGTCTGCTTTAAATATTTAATAAAGCTATAACATCATCAACCGTTCCGCAAGGCCAAAGAAAGCATCTGTTCCAAGCATCTCTGCCACATTAAATGTACAGAGAGCAAAGAAGAAATATTTCTGATACTTGATGTCAAATTCAACATTTACGATTTTACCATTTAGTGTGGTCGCCGAAACAGTTAAATGCCTTTCTGCCGGCTTATAATAAATATATGTAAATACCAAAAATAATAAAATGGCTGCCAATATGAAAATTAACCTCTTCATAATACTTCCGGAGATTTATGGCACTAATTTAAAACACAAATTTGACCTTACTTTATTTACAATGAGTTGATAATGAGTATTTTATTTCTTTTTGGATAAATCCTGCCCTGAAGCAATTATTAATATAACATATTTTGCAAATTCTTACCTTTATTAAATACCCAACAAAAGCAGGGGCATTCCTTTACGGAATGTCCCTGACTAATTTAGAAATATTTTTTACTTCCCCAGAGATTATTTCTTTTCAGTTCCATATATTCATTATATGCCTTCTCCAGGATCTGCTTTTCGTTGGTAAATTTCAGAAGATGATAAGCTTCATGAAATTTATAATACCCTGAGTCCATAAAATATTCTTCACGTTGTGGTTTGCTGTAATAACTATCAGACATCATTAAATACCAATGAACATCCTTTAATACTGTATGATGCGGGGTGCTGAAGGAATATTGGCTTTTTCCGATATATTTTATTATGGAAGCATTGGTTCCCGCTTCCTCTCTTACTTCACGGATTGCCGTATCTTTAAACTCTTCTCCTTCTTCAACAGTACCTTTCGGCAGCACCCACCCCTCATATTTGTTCTTATAATTCTTATACAGTAATAAAATCTTTCCTCTGAATATAACTACACCACCACAGCTCGTTGCTTCTATCATCGCAATTCCTCCTGCTTTTTGGTGTGTCCTCATTAACTACCCTAAAGTATACATTAATATGACTAATATATCAACTTATTTTTTATGAAAATCTTACAAAAACAAGAAACCGGCAGTTAATGATGCAGGATTTGAACTGATTATATCAGTTTATAGCTAACGATAATCTTGCATTACACCTAAATCATATTTATATATTCTCATTATTTAAAATATGCTTCAAATACCTTTTCTGCGATAGGCACCGCATAGTCGCTGCCTGAACCTATATTTTCCACAAGAACGCAGATGGCAATCTTCGGATCATTAACAGGTGCAAAACCAATAAACCAGGCATGGGAATCTTTGCCGTCCTGTTGTGCCGTTCCGGTTTTTCCCGCAACTTTAACATTTAACTTATTGAGCCTATTTGCAGTTCCGTCGGTCACAACGGCTCTCATCAGGCTTTTAAGATAATCCGCTTCTTCAGAAGACATTACAACTGCCGCCTCTTCAGGAATATATCCTTTAAGTACCCGACCCCCTGCACTTTCTATCCTGTCAACGACATAAGGTTTCATCATGATGCCGCCGTTGGCTACGGCTGCCGCAATCATAGCGTTATGAAGAGGGGTTATTAAGGTCTTTCCTTGCCCTATTGACGTCTGCATAGCTTCCTTGATTCCTGAGCTTCCCGTTTTTAATTCAAATTTGCTTGGATTATTGCTTATTCTGGCAGGCAAAACCTTATTAAAATAGAAGCTTTCGCAAAGTTCCCTAAAGCCGTCCATAGAAAGTTCTTTTCCTATTGATGAAAATGACGTATTGCAGGATTTGGCAAAGGCCTTTTTCAAATCCACCTTTCCGTGGGATTTATTGTTGCTGCAATGAATTACCATTCCGTCATATTCGATTTTACCCTTACAATTATAGGTAAAGTCCAAATAATCCGGATTCTCCCTCATATAAGCAAGAGTTGTCAGCACTTTAAAAGTTGAACCGGGAGGGTAAAGCCCCTGGGTCGCCCTGTTTAGTAACGGCGATTCATTATCCTGATCTTCAGAAAGCCGATCCCAATTCTCATCTATTTCGTTGGGATTATAAGCCGGTTTTGAAACCATTGCCAGTACTTTCCCTGTTAAAGGTTCAATTGCCACAACGGCACCTGTTTTATTTCCCAGGGCATCATAGGCTGCCTTTGTAAGTTTGTGATTCAAGGTAGTTATTACGTTATTTCCCGGATTTTTTACCCCGATAAGATCGTTATATAAAGCCCCGGCTGAATTACTGTATGATGTAAGGAGAGTTATATTTTCTGCTGCCTCAATTCCGGTTCTTCCTCTAAGGACTCTTCCTACAACATGGGCATACATATCATCAAATGGGTATTTTCGTAACTCGTTTCCGTCATCATCCGTAACGGTTTCTGCCAGTACAACCTCATCGGCCGATATTATCTTGCCCCTTTTTACCCTTTTTGCCAGCACATCATGCCTTTGATTGTAGGTACTGTTAATGACATTCTGGCTTTTAAAAATCAGAAAATACGCAAAATACCCTATCATCAGGATAAAAAGCCCGGTAAAAATATAAACAACCGACAATATGGTTTTTCTTCCTGTAACCTTATCCCTGGTTTGATTCTTATTTACATTGTCCTTTTCAGTTTTTTTCTTGTTAACCTCTTTCTTAAATCTGCTTTTTCTCATTAAAACCACCTTAAGGTCTTTCTTTAGCCGGTTTGCTTCCTGTATTAAATATTCCCTGAATAATCATAAACATCATAATAGTAGATACTGCGGAGCTTCCTCCGTAACTTATAAGCGGCAGGGTAACTCCCGTGGAGGGGATAAATTTTATAACTCCTCCGACGGATAAAAAAATCTGAAATCCAAACATTACCGAAAAGCCAAGGGCCAAAAGCCTGAAGAAATTATTCTCTGATTTTATGGCAATATTAATAAGTATGATAAAGCAATTTATATATAATAATATAAGGCATAAGGCAAACAAACCGCCGAACTCTTCCGATATGGCTGCAAATATAAAATCGCTGTCTACAACCGGAATACTGGTGGGCAGTCCCTGGTTTAGTCCCATCCCGAACCAACCTCCGGTTCCGATAGCAAATAAAGACTGGGAAATCTGATAACCTTCCTTATCAATATATCCGAAGGGATTTTTCCAGGCCAAAACCCTGACCTTTACATGGTCAAACAAATAGTAGGCAATCCAGGAAGCCAGGCTTCCTGATCCTAGTCCCAAAAGAAGATATAAGGGTTTTTCGGTTGCACAGTAAAGCATAAAGACATAAGTAACGAAAAATATCAAAGCCCCGCCCAGATCTCTTTGAAATACCAAAGCAAGAACGGTAGCTCCGGCTAATGCCGTAACAATGCATATCCTCTTAAAATCGATACTTTCGCTGAATAAAGCCGCTATAAAGAATACAAAAAGAAGCTTTACCAGTTCTGTAGGCTGGACTGTAACAATTCCAAATATGGACAGCCAGCTGGTGGCACCGTAATTTTCGGTTCCTATAAGTATTACCAAAAGTAATAGGACGATTCCTGCTATGCCATAAATCCAGCCAAACTTTTTGATCTTTTCATACTCTTTTAAAACGGCAGGAACAATCAGTCCAAGCCCCAAAGCTGCGGCGCTTATAAAAAACTGACGGACGGCCTTATCAAAAGACAATCTTGTAAGAACAATATATCCAACCGAAAGAAGCATCAGCATGTTTCTTAACAGAAGCCCCGATATACCGGGATATAAAATTTTATAAAATTTGAGGGCCAAAATAAATACCAAAACTTCCAGGCCGTATAAAAGCAAAAGTTTATTGTTCGTTGCCTGAATATACAGGGTGAAATATCCTGTAAAATGAAACATGAATATGCAACAAGTCATCCATTTATAGGCTTTATCCTGACTGTTCTTATTCTTTTTTACCGCTGCCCTGAAGGCATGATAAGTATACGCTCCCATCAGAATTAGCATCAGATATTTTGTTAATTCAATGGCTATGTTCATGCTTACACCTGCTTTTTGCCTTTATTGTCTTAAGCACCGTCTTTTGGGTATTATCCGTTTACTTGCTCCTGTATATCTTATGATTATTAATAGACCTCTTTAATTACTTAACCGATTACTCTACTCCCCGTTTAAAATGGCCTGTCGTAATATTGTCAAAATCCAAAGATACTTTCTTTCCGTAATAAAAAACATCTGTATATGAGGATAAGACCTCGCTTGTTTCTTTTGAATTTTCAAAGGTAAAATCAAGCCTGATCCCGTATGGACTTAAATCAGCAATTCTTTCGGCCTGACCTATCAGAGAAAGGCGTTGTCCGTTATATATTATATTGTAACAACTGCCGCAATGTGACGTAACATAAAATTTCATCCCCAGCCTGTCCGTAAGATAATCCGTATTGGCTTTTGGAGTACATTTTTTACATCCCTTCGTATTTACATAAAGACACTGAGCGGATACCATAACAGGCAGGTAACCGTAAACCATAAGTTCACAGTCTGATAATCCCAGATCTTTAAGTTCTTTCTCGTTCAGTTCCAAAGGAGCTGTAAATTCACAGATACCTTTTTCTCTCCAAAAATATTTTGCCTCTCTGTTAAAGATGTACATATTATGGTTTAGCCGGATCTTTTTTTGCAGGCCCAGATTCTTAAATATACTTTGGAGTAAATAAACCTCTTCGTAATTCTTTGCTATAAATCCTTCAACTTTTTCATTACCCGCCAAAAATACCAGATCCTTCTTTAGTTTCTCATATACCGTCATCCTGCAAATGTGAGGCAATGAAACATAAAATTTCTTTCCGGCATTAGCTGAAGACTCTGCCATTAAGGCAATTTCCTTCAAAGAAAAGGTTTCATAGTCCGCATATATGGCATTGATTTCACCGTAAGATATGGCAGTAATAAACTGCTCCTCTTTCTGTACTCCGACGCTGATATTTAAAGGGGGGGTTCCTCTGTAACTTAATTTTCCGGGCTCATCATCTTCCATTTCCATACCAGATTGTAAATCCCCGCCGGTCTTTTCCCTGCGATATGCCCCTGTTATGGCTTCTGTAAGAAGGTCTACGGCCTGCCTTCTTATGTCGTTAAGCCAGGCTACGGGAACAAATATATTATCGTCGGCATCGACTATGAGCTTTTCAAAGTAAAACAAGGTATTTCCCAGTTTATCTATAGATGCTTTTAGCCGCTCTGCGGTCACAGGCTGACTTTTGGCCTCTTCAACCATATTATGATAAGCCGTAACGGAAAGATTATCAAACTTAAGCACCAGTTTCAGCCTTTCTCCTGCTTTTGCGGTCAAAAGCCCGGTAATCCCCTGCCTTACATCCTTATCGATAAACTTTTCCCGGATAGAGTTAAGCAGCATATTATTCTTTGTACGATAAACCGGATATCCATTACCTATAGCAACTTTCTTATTATTCCCCTGATCTTTATGTGCCATAGGCCCGGCTTTAACCGAAAGTGTATTTTTTGCAGCCATACTGTCCTTAACCGTAAACTCAAATACCGGTTCGCTTTCATTGTTTCTTATTTCAAGTACATCCTGGGCATTAACG
>CAZIHC010000073.1:0-9392 GCA_964538605.1 uncultured Herbinix sp.
CGTGCAAAAAACGGTGCTTATTTTTACTATGCCCACCTGCATACATATGCCCCCGATCTGAAAGAAGGAGATTATGTGGTGGCCGGACAGCTTCTGGGATTTATGGGAGATTCCGGTTACGGCAAGGAAGGGACCATAGGGAAATTCGATGTTCATCTCCATTTGGGGATTTATGTTCCTTCCGGAAATACGGAGATAAGCGTAAATCCTTATTGGGTTTTGAAAATTTTAGAGGACAGCAAAACGGATATGGTGCATTAATCGTTTATATAAATCTCTTATAATAAATAATTTCGTTGGAAAACATACTATAATATAGTATAATTATAGCTATTGTGGGATTTAAGTTGATTATTTGCTTGTTTATTGATATATTAAAGTCGATTTTTATATGAACTGAATAAGAGGGATTATCATATGGAAGTATATTTGGATAATTCGGCAACAACAAAAATAACCGACCGGGTTCGGGATATAATGATAAAGGTGCTGTATGAGGATTACGGCAACCCGTCCTCCATGCACAGGATGGGAGTAAATGCAGAAAAATATATGAAGGAAGCCGCACAAAATATAGCCGACAGCCTTAAAGTTGAATCGAAAGAGATAATATTCACATCGGGCGGAACGGAGGCTAATAATCTTGCCCTGATCGGAACGGCTATGGCCTATCAAAGACGGGGCAAACACATTATCACAACAAGGATTGAACATCCTTCTGTGCATCAGCCCCTTTTATATCTTGAAGAAAACGGATATAAAATTGATTTTATTCCGGTAGACCGTACCGGAAAGATTATAAAGGACAAGCTTTATAATACTATAAATGAGGATACCCAGATTGTATCCGTAATGTTCGTAAACAATGAAATAGGCTCTGTTCAGGATATAGAGGAAATTGCTAAAGAGATTAAAAAGATCAAAAATGATGTAATATTTCACGTAGATGCGGTACAAGCTTTCGGCAAATACAGAATTCATCCCAAGAGAATGGACATAGACCTTTTGTCCATAAGCGGCCATAAGATACACGGGCCTAAAGGTATCGGAGCCTTATATGTAAATGACAACATAAGAATAAAACCTATTATTTTCGGAGGAGGACATCAAAGAGGTATAAGATCAGGTACGGAAAATGTACCTGCTATTGCCGGCCTGGGACAGGCAGTTAAAGATATATATGAGAATTTTGAGCAAAAAGTAAGTAAAATGTATGATCTTAAACAGCTTATAATTAAAGAGATAAGCGGGCTTGACGGAGTTTTCATAAACGGGCTTCCTGCTGAATGTGACAGTAGTTTTGAGATGGAACATATAAAAAAGACGGCTCCCCATATTGTCTCGGTAAGTTTTGAGGGTGTAAGAAGTGAAGTATTACTTCATGCCCTGGAAGATCGGGGTGTATATGTTTCGTCTGGCTCAGCCTGCAGTTCCCATCACCCGCAACCCAGTGCAACTCTTTCTGCAATAGGCTTACCTAAGATTCTTTTGGATTCTACCATAAGGATATCAATTTCGGAGATGACTACCGAAGAAGAGATAAAATATGCGATAGAGCAGATTAGGGATATAGTTCCGAAATTAAGAAGATATACAAGAAGATAACGTCACAGACAATTAAATCGGAAAGGTTAAGATGTGTATGTTTAAAGCATTTTTAATAAAATATGCTGAAATCGGATTAAAGGGAAACAACAGGTATCTGTTTGAAAACGCTTTATGTGACAGGATAAAGGATGCCTTGAAGCCTTTAGGCACTTTCAGGGTATTTAAAGAACAGGGCCGGGTATTTGTTGAATGCCCGGATGATTATGACTATGAAGAAACTGTTGAAGCATTAAAGAGGGTATTTGGCATATCATCATTTTGCCCTGTAGTGACTGTATCAGATACGGATTGGGAGAATTTAACCAAAGCCGTTGGGGATTATGTAGAGGTCATGTATCCTGAGGCGAATTTTACTTTTAAGGTATTTTCCAAACGGGCGGACAAGAATTATCCGATTTCATCTCCTGATATTTGCAGCATGATGGGAGCCTATCTGCTTGGCAGGTTTCCCAATCTTAAAGTAGACGTTCACAATCCTGAAGTCAGTTTAAATGTAGAAATTCGTACAAAGGCATATATATATTCCGTTGAAATACCGGGACCCGGCGGAATGCCCGTAGGTTCCAACGGAAAAGCTATGCTTCTATTGTCAGGGGGAATTGACAGCCCGGTTGCCGGTTATATGATAGCTAAAAGAGGCGTATCC
This sequence comes from uncultured Herbinix sp., assembly GCA_964538605.1. GTDB lineage: Bacteria > Bacillota > Clostridia > Lachnospirales > Lachnospiraceae > Mobilitalea. Next base: position 2,255 of record CAZIHC010000073.1, read on the forward strand.
GTGGATGCGGTATATTTCCATGCTCCCCCGTATACCAGCGAAAGGGCAAAACAGAAAGTGATAGATCTGGCAAAAAAAATATCCCGCTATGCAGGCAGAATGAAACTTTTTGTGGTTAATTTTACCGATATTCAGCTTTATATTTATGATCAGTGTCCTCATGACGAACTTACGATAATAATGCGCAGGTACATGATGAGGATTGCCGAGCATTTTGCAAGGCAAGAAAATTGCCTCGGACTTATTACAGGAGAAAGTCTCGGTCAGGTGGCCAGTCAAACTATGCAAAGTCTGGCTGCTACCAACGAAGTTTGCACCATGCCCGTATACAGGCCACTTATTGCCTTTGACAAAAAAGATATAGTTGAGATTGCGGAAACAATAGATACTTACGAAACATCAATTCAGCCGTATGAAGACTGCTGCACTATATTTGTGGCGAAACATCCGGTAACAAAGCCTAATATTAAGAAAATCCGTTATTCGGAAAGAAAACTGGAAGAAAAGATTGACGAACTGGTGGAAACGGCCCTTAAGACAGTTGAGGTAATTGAGATAGAATAAAAAATTACGGAAGAATTTACTTAAATAAAATAGAGCTGCCTGTTTTGGCAGCTCCAAAAATCTTATTTGGGTTATTCGACGATATAAGGTTTCAGTGTATTAAGAATCTCATCCAGATTCTCTTCAGCATGTATGTGCAAATCGATAGGTTTGGATAAATCAAGACTGAAAATACCCATTATGGATTTTGCATCTATAACATATCTGCCTGAAACCAAATCAAAATCGGAATCGAATTTGGTAACATCGTTAACAAAGGCTTTAACCTTATCAATTGAGTTTAAGGATATCTTGACTGTCTTCATAGTACTAACCTCCTTTATTATCAATATAAGTATATACTATAATTTAACAATTTAAAAGTCAATATACAAAGTATATAAAAAGGTGTCAGGCACCGTGAACAAATTGTGAACAAACCAGTTCACAATTTGTTCACAGTGCCTGACACCGAAGAAAGGATGTAAGGCATGAAAAAAACGGCAGCATTTTTGACTCTGGGCTGCAAGGTCAATTCATATGAGACCGAAGCCATAAGAGGAATGTTTGAGGCTGCAGGTTATGAAATTGTAGATTTCAAGGATGTTGCTGATGTATATGTGGTAAACACATGCACGGTGACCAATATTGCAGATAGAAAATCCAGGCAGATGCTCCATCAGGCCAGAAAAAGAAATCCCGAAGCCATTATAGCGGCTGTCGGGTGTTATGTTCAGGCCAAGGAAGAGGAACTTCTAAATGACAGCAGTGTGGACCTGGTTATAGGAAACAACAGAAAATCTGAAATAGTCAGGCTGGTTGAAAAATATATATCCGAAAAAAATAACTATAACATGATTGTTGATATAGATGAAGAAAAGGAATATGAAGACTTGCATATTATATCAACCATGGAAAGAACCAGGGCTTTTATTAAGATCCAGGACGGCTGCAACAGATTCTGCTCATACTGTATAATTCCCTATGTAAGAGGAAGAGTAAGAAGTAGGGATGAAAAGGACATCTTAGAAGAAATAAAAAAATTGGCGGGTATGGGCTATAAGGAATTTGTACTGACCGGCATTCATATTTCTTCTTACGGTACTGACGGTAAACTTAAGCAGGAAGATTATAATGATATGCCTTTGGCAAAATTAATAAAGGCTATTTCCGTAATTCCCGGTGTGGAAAGAATACGGCTGGGGTCCCTGGAACCCAGTATTATAACAGAAGCTTTTGTTAAGGAGATAGCGGGCATAAAGCAGTTTTGCCCTCATTTTCATTTGTCTTTGCAAAGCGGCAGCAACTCGGTGCTTATGCGGATGAACCGTAAATATACCGCCGAGGAATACGAAGAAAAGGTCGGGCTTATCAGAAAATATTTTGATATCCCGGCATTTACTACCGATGTTATAGTTGGTTTTCCGGGTGAAACCGAAGAAGAATTTAAGGAAACTCTTGATTTTGTGCAAAATATAGGGTTTTCACATATTCATGTCTTTAAGTATTCCAAAAGGGAAGGCACCATAGCCGCAAAAATGCCGAATCAAATACCCGAAGCCATAAAACAGAAAAGAAGCAATGAACTTATATCTGTGGCAAAAAAAATGTCTTTGGATTATAAGGCCTTATTTATGGGAAGAATAGAGAAAGTATTATTTGAAGAAGAAGAGGATATTAACGGGGAAAAATATCAAATCGGCCATAATGAACGTTATGTGAAATTTGCCCTAAAATCCGATGAGAATTTAATTAACCGAATTGTTCAGGTTAAAACGGATAAATTATTAACCGATGATTTGCTGTTATGCACAATACAGCAATAATTTAATTGAATTTTCAACATATATATATTATAGTAGATTATAAGGAATTTTTAGTTAAAGAGGATCGAACCCTAACTGGGAAGGATGTGATTCTATGCCAAAGGTTAACAACACACAGTATTTCAAAGTACAGAAGGATGCGGATACGAATGTATCGGATGTGATTCATTCGGTTTATGCCGCTCTGACGGAAAAAGGGTATAATCCTGTCAGCCAGATAGTCGGATATATAATGTCGGGAGATCCAACCTACATAACCAGCCATAAAGGGGCAAGAAGCCTGATTATGAAAGTTGAGAGAGATGAAATAATAGAAGAATTGCTGAAATTTTATATTGAAAAAAAGTGTAAGTAAAACAGGCGCTGACAAACAGATAGACATAAGGGAGATAAATAAATGAGGATCATGGGACTTGATTATGGATCCGTCACAGTCGGGGTTGCTATAAGTGATCCGCTTTTACTAACAGCTCAGGGGATTGAAGTTATTCAAAGAAAACAGGAGAATAAACTAAGAAGAACCTTGGCAAGAATTGAAGAACTTATAAAAGAATATGAAGTGTCCAAAATAGTTGTTGGTTACCCTAAAAATATGAATAATTCCATCGGAGATCGGGCTAAAAAAACTGAGGAATTCGCTGAAATCCTTCGTAGAAGGACAAATCTGGAAGTTATTTTATGGGACGAAAGGCTTACTACCGTTTCTGCAGACAATGTTCTTACAGAAGGAGGATTGTCATCAAAAAAGAAAGAATCAGTAATTGACATGATTGCGGCAGTATTTATTTTACAGGGATATTTGGACAAACTGTATAATCAGAAAGATAACGGTAAAGTAACGGAAAGGTATGAGTAATATGGGAAATAAGCCTGATGAGATTGTATTTACTACGGATGACGGAGAAGAAGTGGTGTTTGAGGTAATAGAGCAAACCAGACTTGGTGGTGTTAATTATCTTTTGGTTTGCACAACAGACGGGGATGAAGAGGAAGCTCTTATCCTTAAAGATATTTCAAAAGATACGGATACGGAAGCCGTATATGATATAGTTGAAGATGACGCGGAATTTGCTTACGTGTCTGAAGTTTTTAAAGAATTATTGGATGATATAGAACTTTATTAATTGCATTGATATATATTAGATGGAACGGTGATAAAATGCCTAACAATCAAGAGCAATTCAAAGATTTATTAAGGAAGAACGGACTTAAGGTTACAAATCAGAGAATAGCGATTTTGGAGGCCCTGAGCGATAGGCCGGGTGAACACTTGACCGCTGAAGAAATTTATGACGTTGTCAAGAAAGATTATCCGGATATCGGCTTAGCGACCGTGTATCGTACTATTCAATTGTTATCGGAATTAAATCTTATTGATAAACTGAATCTGGACGATGGATATGTCAGATACGAAATAGGCAGTAAAAACCCTGAAGAAAATTGCCACCATCATCATCATTTAATATGCCTTGATTGTGGAAATATTTATGCATTTCAGGATGATCTGCTTGAGAATCTGGAAAACAGGATTAAGGAAACTCTTGGATTTGACGTGGTTGATCATGAGGTTAAGCTATATGGTTATTGTAAGGAATGCATAAATAATAAGGCAGTGAAGTCTAATTAATATATCATGCACTTATATAATGGATAAATATGTACATAAACCATTGGAGGTGCAATTTTTTTGAAAGAAAAGGAAACATTGACAGTAATAAAGGACAGAAAAACTGCCGGAATTAGAAAGAATATAAATAATACAGCAAATATAGCAAACGGTAAAAGTACCGCAAAAAGGAGCATTAGTAACGGAAACGGTAAAACAAGCAGTTTGACAAATAGCATAGAATCATCAGTAAAGACAGACAATAAAAAAACCGGAGGATTAAAAATTATTCCTCTTGGCGGTCTTGAAAAGATCGGTATGAATATTACGGCTATTGAATACGATGACACCATTGTGGTAATAGATTGCGGATTGTCATTCCCCGAGGATGATATGTTGGGAATTGATTTTATTATTCCTGATGTAACATACCTTAAGGAAAATATCGAAAAGGTCAAAGGGTTTGTAATAACCCACGGCCATGAAGACCATATCGGGGCTTTGCCCTATATACTTAAAGAAATCAATGTACCTATATATGCCACTAAACTTACTACGGCAATCATTGAAAACAAACTTAAAGAACATAACCTTTTAAAAGGCACAAAGCGCAAGGTTGTTAAATACGGACAATCAATTAACCTGGGATGTTTCAGGATTGAGTTTGTAAGAACCAATCACAGTATTGCCGATGCGGCTGCTTTGGCAATTTTCACTCCTGCGGGAATAATATTCCATACGGGAGACTTTAAAATAGACTATACTCCGGTTTTCGGCGAACCTATTGACCTTCAGAGAATCGGTGAAATAGGTAAAAAAGGCGTACTGGCCCTTTTATGCGACAGTACCAATGCCGAAAGACCCGGATACACCATGTCGGAAAGTACTGTAGGAAAAACTTTCGACAGTATTTTTGCGGACCATTATAGGCAGAGAATAATTGTGGCTACATTTGCTTCAAACGTAGACAGAGTACAGCAGATTGTAAACTCTGCGGTTAAGTACGGAAGGAAAGTAGTCATCGAAGGCCGCAGCATGGTTAATATCGTTACCACGGCTTCGGAGCTTGGCTATATAAATATACCCGACGGTGTATTGATTGATATTGAGCATATGAAGAATTATACCGACGACCAGCTGGTGGTAATTACTACCGGAAGCCAGGGTGAATCCATGGCGGCCCTGTCAAGAATGGCAGCTTCTATTCATAAAAAAATAACCATTAAACCGGGGGATGTGGTTATTCTTAGTTCCACCCCTATTCCCGGAAATGAAAAATCCGTTTCAAGGGTAATAAATGAGCTGTCCATGAAGGGAGCAAAAGTAATTTACCAGGATACCCATGTGTCCGGTCATGCTTGCCAGGAAGAAATTAAATTAATTTATGCACTGACAAAACCCAAGTATGCTATACCGGTACACGGGGAATACAGGCACCTTATCCGTCATGCGGAAATTGCTCAAATGATGGGTGTTCCTAAAGATAATATATTCCTCTTGTCTTCCGGGGATGTTCTTACAATTACCGAGGAAAAAGCTGAAGTTACCGGTGAGGTTACCGCTCAAGGCATCCTGGTGGACGGTTTAGGTGTCGGAGACGTTGGCAACATTGTGCTTCGTGACCGTCAGATGCTTTCCGAAAACGGCCTGATTATCGTAGTTATTTCATTAGAGAGAGGATCAAATCAGGTTCTTGCCGGTCCCGATATAGTTTCCAGAGGTTTCGTATATGTAAGAGAATCCGAAAACCTTATGGAGGAAGCAAGAGAAGTTGTAAGAAACGCTTTAGACAGGTGCCTTACCAGATATATTACCGACTGGAGCAGAATTAAAACGGAAATAAAAGACTCATTAAGCGATTTTATTTGGAAAAAGACCAAGAGAACTCCCATGATTCTGCCGATTATAATGGAAATAGAATGAATAAGCATATCCCGAAAGTTATAAGCTTTCGGGATATCCGCTTATATTTTAATAGTTAGGAGAGCAAAATTATGGCTTCTTCATCTACATTTTTCAAAGTTACTTTTAAAATAACAAGTTTTATTCTCAGATTACTGCTAAATATAATATTTTTTGTTCTGGTGATAGTTTTTGTTATATACGGCAGCCGGACTGCTTTTGATTTTACATATCAGTTATACGGCCCGGTAACCGTAGATCCGGAGCCCGGAAGAAATGTATATATAGAAATCAGTAAGGGCGAATCTACTATGGAAGTAGCCAAAAAGCTTGAATTATACCGTGTGATTAAAAACAAGTATGCATTCTATCTAAAAACCAAACTTCAAAGCGAAGTAATTATGCCGGGCAAGTATGAAGTTAATTCTTCTATGACATATGATGAAATACTTGATATAATAACCGATTATTCAAAATCATTGGTACAGAATGAAAAGATTGATGAAACCGATTAAGTCTGTTTTATCTTAAGAAGGATTTGAGGCAAGATGATTACTCCTGAGAGAATTGCGGCATATATAAACTCCCTGGATAAGGAATTGCCGCCTGAGCTTTATAATCTGGAAAAAGAAGCTTTGGAGAACATGGTTCCTATTATTCGTAAAGAAACCCAGGGAGTAATCCGTTTTTTACTGACAATAAAACAACCGAAAAGAATTTTAGAGGTCGGAACAGCCATTGGCTTTTCCGCCCTATTTATGAGTGAGTATTCACCGCAAGATTGTCGGATTACCACTATTGAGAAAGTTCCCATGCGCCTGGTTGAAGCAAGAAAAAACCTGAAAAGTGAAGCCTTTCCCCACAGGAATAAAATAAAACTGGTGGAGGGGGAAGCCATGGGGGTTTTAAATGATCTGGTAAATGCAAAAGAAACTTATGACTTTATATTTCTGGATGCCGCTAAGGCTCAGTATATGAACTTCCTTCCCTTGCTGATGAAGCTGCTTGAAAAAGGAGGGTTACTATTGTCCGATAACGTCCTGCAGGACGGCACGGTTATAAATTCCAAATACAGCATAACCAGAAGAGACAGGACCATTCATACCAGGATGAGAGAATTTCTTTATACGATAACCCATATGGAAGAATTGGAAACAATAATACTTCCTATTGGGGACGGGATTACTATCAGTTATCGCAAAAAATAGGGTAAAATATGACTGTTACCGTGATCTGAATCACAGTATAAACGAGCTTAACG
>CAZIHC010000074.1:0-9370 GCA_964538605.1 uncultured Herbinix sp.
CCTTCAGCTCATCCTTATCTATTTCATCTATATAAAGGGAGCTAAATCCGGGTGTATCCATTATATAAGTATCCTTATCTATACATATAAGTTCCGAATGCCTGGTGGTATGCCTGCCTCTTTTTATCTTTTCGCTTACTTCTCCGGTTTTTATTTTGGCATCCGGCTTTATTAAATTAATTAATGAAGACTTGCCGACTCCTGAAGGACCTGCAAGAACTGTGGTTTTTCCTTTTAGCAAATCGCAGATTTCGGAATATCCGTCTTGCATAAGCACACTTATGCCGATTACCCTATACCCTGAAATCCTGTACGTTTCCATCAGCAGGCGGATCTCTTCCTGACCTGCTATATCCTTTTTATTAAAGCAGACTATTGCTTCTATGTTCTGCCTTTTCATCATAATTAGGAAACGGTCTAAAAGATTTAAATTCGGGTCCGGCTGTGCTGCCGCAAACATGACCATAGCCTGATCCACATTTGCGACAGCTGGCCGCTTTATTTCATTTTTTCTCGGAAGAATATCGGTTATAACGCCCGAACCTTCAGACTGATCATCGGTATCAATTTCCACATTATCACCGACAAGAGGCTTTATATTTTGGTTTCGAAAAACCCCTTTTGCCTTGCATTCATAAATTTTATCCTCCTGCGGTACATGCACATAGTAAAATCCTGCTATACCTTTGATTATCTTGCCCTTCAAGCTATTCCTCCACTGCTTTAAAGTTTACATACCATACATAAGCTTCGTCGCTTCCTCTTAACTTAAACAAATCACCGTCTATATACATCCTCACTATGCCAACAGATTCGCTTTCTCCTTCTACCGTAAGCACAAGAGGGAAGTCCATAATCGACATAACATTGTTATAAATTTCGGTGCTGTAGCCGTTCTGCTCCAGTTCAAGTATAATTTCGGCTTCACCGTCGCCCACATAATCCAACGGATTAATATCGTCAATTCTTAATGTTCCTAAATATCTTACATTACCCGAGTGACCGGTTGAAGGACCTGTTTCAACGCTTTCCGGTCCGGTACTTACACTGACATTAATCTTGGTTCCCTGATTAACCAGCTCACCGGCTGTGGTATCCTGATAGAATATTTGTCCGGCAGGATATCTTTCCGAAGACTCCTGACTTACATTTCCAAGAACCAAACCTGCATTGGCAAGTAAGTTCTTTGCTTCTTCAACTGTCTTTCCGATAAGATCAGGTACTGCAGCCTGATTAACTTCAGGCCCTGCACTGATATATACGGTTATGGTATCTCCTTCTTTTACCACAGATTCCTTCGGTGGATCGGTAGAAATAACTTTTCCTGCCTGAATCTCATTGCTGTTCATGGTTTCAAACTTGGCCTTAAGCCCTACTTCGGAAAGTTTTTGCTCGGCCTGTTCTTTTGTTAAACCATATACATAAGGAATCTTAAAGGATTCGGGACCTACACTCACATACAGAATTACCTCTGAACCTACAGGGAAATCCGTATCTGGATTTGGATATTGTCTTACTACAAAACCGGGTTCTTCTGTTGAATATTCTTCTTCAGGTCTTACTAAAGCTGTCGGGTCTTTTGCTTCAATAGTAGCCTTGGCATCTTCATATTTAAGACCTTTTACATTAGGAACTTTATAAGTTTCAACCGCCTGAGTAGGTTCCGGTGTCGGAGTAAGTGCCTCGGTCGGCTCGGGAGTAGGCATCTCCGTAACTATCGGATCGGTATTGGGTTCATCATCTTTCTTGGGCAGTATAAAACGAGCCACAATATAAAAGATTGCTATAGTCACAATCACTATCGTAACTATCGTTATTATCGAAAAAATCTTGTCAACCTTGTCATCCATGGCTTCCAGATCTTCGTCGTCATCGTCAATTGCCTTATCATCTTTCCTGTTGTGAAGGGTGTCGGTAGAGTAAGCACCGTTCTTTATTCTTCCCAAATCATTCGAAATATTAATAGTCGGAGAATCATTGGCCACAAAGGCAGGAATCTGGACAAAATCCCCGTCAGGATTGGTAAGTGCCCTCTTTAAATCGGCAATTAACTCAGAGGCAGAGTGATATCTTCTCTCAGGTCTTTTTTGCATACACTTTTGAACTATTTTATCCAAACTTACCGGAATATTTTCATCCAGTTCTCTTAAAGGTATGGGTTCCTGCTGTAAATGAGACAAAGCTACCGATACGGTATTGTCTCCGGCAAAAGGAACCTGCCCGGAAAGCATTTCATATAAGGTTACTCCCAGAGAGTAGATATCACTTTTCTCATCACTATAACCGCCCCTGGCCTGCTCAGGGGATAAATAATGAACAGATCCCATGGCATTTGATGTTATGGTATTGGAATTAGATGCCTTGGCTATACCAAAATCGGTTACTTTTACTTTTCCGTCCTTGGATATAATAATGTTCTGAGGTTTTATATCCCTGTGTATAATATTATTGTCATGGGCTGCTTCCATACCCTGGGCGATCTGAATGGCTATACCGACGGCTTCCTTAATATCAAGCTTTCCTTTTCTTTCGATAAACCGCTTTAAGGTAATTCCTTCTATAAACTCCATAACAATATAATGTAAGCCGTTTTCATTGCCGACATCGTAAACATTAACGATATTGGGATGGGATAAGCCGGCAGCCGATTGAGCCTCACCTATAAACTTATTTACAAAGCTTGTGTCGCTGGCATATTCCGGTTTTAACACCTTAATCGCAACAAAACGGTTCAGCCGCTGGTCTTTTGCCTTATATACATCTGCCATGCCGCCTGAACCGACAATATCAATTATTTCATACCGATCGCTTATATACATACCGGGTTTTAACATTATCTTTCACCTCTTTTTCATACTTTAATTACGATGACTGCTATATTATCTTTACCCCCGTACTGATTGGCGGTTCTTACCAATGTTTCGGCCGCAGTCTTAGGATCTTCTGCATTTTCCCTGATAATCTTTTCGATATATTCGTCTTCCAGCATATTAGTAAGACCATCAGAGCACATCAAAACAATATCCCCTTCTGCCAGTTCCACTTCAAAGAAATCCGGTTGGGCTTTTTCATTGACACCAAGCGCTCTTGTTATTATGTTCTTATTGGGGTGAACTCTGGCTTCATCCCGGTTTAATTCACCCGTTTTTACCATGGCCTGGACCAGACTGTGGTCTTCCGTTATCTGCTTTATTTCCTTGCTGATAACATACAGCCTGCTGTCCCCTATGTTTGCAACATACAATTCATTACCGCATATTGTAGCAACTACAAATGTGGTTCCCATTCCTTCAAATTCTTCCTGTTGCTTAGACTTGGCATAGAGCGCTTCGTTAGTAGCCCTGATGGCTTCTTCCATAAGTGCTATCGGGGATGTTATATTGCTGTCCTTTATATATTGCGTAAAAAATTCAACGCAGAACCTTGAAGCATAATCACCGGCTTTATGCCCACCCATCCCATCGGCTACAATAAAAAGGTTCGGTAAATTGCCGATAGGATTTATCTCGCAAAAGACATAATCCTGGTTTATCCTTCGTTTTTCTCCTATATCTGTGATAGAAAATGCTTTCAAGCCTGCACCTCCTCGTCCATCCCAAAACATTTGGAATTTGGCAGGTGCACCCTATCTTATCAGGTTTAAAACAAAGATATGGGATACAACTAACCGCAACAATTTATTTGCTACACCTGTCCATATAGCTCTTTCGAAGCTGCCCGCAGGCAGCATTTATGTCCGAGCCCATTTCTCTTCTAATAGTAACATTTATTCTATTTTTTTCAAGTATATTTTTGAATTTTTGTACTCTGCCGTAATCCGACCTTATATAATTTCTTTCTTTTATAGGATTAACAGGTATAAGATTTACATGACAATTATAACCTTGAAGCAGTTCTGCCAATTCATTGGCATGCTCTTCTTCATCATTGATTCCCTGAACAAGACTGTATTCAAAGGTCAGTCTTCTTCCGGTTCTTTCATAATAATATAAGAAGGCTTCCAATACCTCCGAAAGCTTGTACTTCCTGGCTATCGGCATAAGTTTCTGCCTTAATTCATCGTTGGGTGCATGAAGTGACAATGCCAAAGTAATCGGAAGCCCTTCTTCAGCCAGACACCTTATTTTATCGGGTATACCGCAAGTGGATACGGTAATGTTTCTGGCGCTTAAATTAAGGCCGCTTTTGTCGCTGACAATACGGATAAACCGTATCAGGTTATCATAATTGTCCAAAGGTTCTCCTGTTCCCATTACCACCACATTGCTGACCCTCTCACCGCTCATAGCCTGTATCCTGTATACCTGGTCAAGCATTTCCGATGCTGTCAGATCCCTTTCTTTTCCTCCTATGGTTGAAGCACAGAAAGTACACCCCATGCTGCAGCCCACCTGAGATGAGATACATACACTGTTGCCGTGGTGGTATTTCATAAGGACACTTTCAATAACCGCATGATTACTGAGTCTGAATAAATACTTAACAGTCCCGTCTTTTTCCGATACAAGGCTGTCAACCTTCTCAAGTACTGTTAACGGATAATTTTCGTTGAGTAATTGCCTCAAGCCTTTGGGTAAATTTGTCATTTCATCATATGACGCCGCCAGCTTACAATGCATCCAGTCATAAAGCTGCTTCGCCCTGAATACCGGCTGATTTAATTTCTTCATTTCTTCTGTTAATTCATAAATATATAAGGATTTAATATCCATAACCATCGTATTCCTTTAAAAAATTGTCTGTTTCATTTTTCTTAACTTGCATATAAAAAATCCGTCAGTCGGATGAACTCCCTGCAAAAGTTGCAGATACCCTTTTTTTGTGGTATCCGAATGTAAATCATTCGGCAAAAAGTCATTTATATTCTCAGCTTCAAAATCTTCGTGGTTTTTCAAAAACCATTCCATGTTATCCGTATTTTCCCGGCGGTCAACCGTACAGGTAGAATAAATCAATACTCCTCCGGGCTTTACATAACGGCAGACAACATCCAGAATTTCTCTCTGTAATGTTACAAGTTCTTTTTGTTGATTTTGTGTCAGTTTATACTTTATATCATATTTTTTTCCTAAAACACCCAATCCGCTGCACGGAAGATCCGCAATCACAATATCGGCTTTCCCTACAGTATCCGGATCAAGTACCCTGGCATCCCAGACCTTTGTTTCTATATTATTAATTCCCATGCGTCGGATATTTTCATTTATAAGTCCTACCTTATATTCGGTAAGATCCCTGGCCGAAACAAGTGTGGCGTTTTCCGCTATATGAAGGCTCTTTCCGCCGGGTGCCGCACAAACATCTACCACAAAATCTTCCTTTTTGGCACCGGCAATTTTACCTACCAGCATGGAGCTGGCATCCTGTATTGCAAACAGCCCGTTTTTAAATGTATCAAGCCCTTCCAAATAATCAAAGTCTTTAATTATAAATGCTTCCTTAAGGTAAGGATGTTCTGCTGCAGTTACCCCTTCATTGCTCAGTAATTCTTTTAACTCATCGGGAGTGGTTTTTGCACGGTTGCAGCGAATTGTAATATCCTTTTCCCTTAAAGAAGCTATAAGCATAGTCTCAACCTGTTCAGGCTCGTATTGCTTAAGAAGCAAATCGGTAATCCATTGCGGCACCGAATACATTATACTTAAATAATAACCAAAATTTTTGTCCTTGTCGGGAAATTGAATATCATCCTTGCGTCTTACGATTGTTCTTAAGTTGGCGTTAACAAATCCCGACAATCCCGCAAACCCCCGCTTTTTTGCCAGTTTTACGGCTTCATTGCATACGGCGGATGCAGGTATCTTATCCATATACATAAGCTGATAAGTGCTAAGCCTTAAAAGGTTTCTTATAAGGGGCTTCATTTTTCTTACAGGCACGGCAGAAAACTGTTCGATTATATAGTCCAATGTTATATAATGCTTGACGGTTCCCGCAAAAAGCCTTGATATAAAAGCCCTTTCATGTTTTGGCCTGTCCTGATACTTCTTTAATGTATTATTTAAAACCGCATGGCTGAACTGATCTCCTTCTATTACTTCAAGAAGCATATCCAGTACAATTTCCCGTTCGTTTTTTTGATCAGTCACGACGTCTTCCTCCGCCGAATAAAATAATCAGCCTCAATAACTGCAGAATCGATGTGGCTGCCGCTGCCACATAAGTCAAAGCTGCGGCGCTTAAGACTTTCTTTGAATAGTTTATTTCCTCACCATGTAAAATACCTGTTTCTCCAAGCCTCTGAATTGCCCTTCTTGAAGCGTTAAATTCCACAGGCAAAGTAACCAGTTGAAATAATACAGCCGTAGAAAACAATATAATACCAAGATTTATCAAAGTCTGAGATCCGGCAAGAAGCAGTCCGATCAAAATCAAAGGCCATGCGATAGCAGCACCGAAGTTCACTATAGGAACCAGTGTGTTTCTGAACATCAAAGGTATATATGCATTTTGATGCTGTATGGCATGGCCGCATTCGTGGGCAGCCACACCGATGGCCGCTATGGAACTGCTGTCGTATACGGAATCGGAAAGTCTTAATACTTTCTTTCTGGGATCATAATGATCTGTCAGGTGTCCGCTGATACGTTCAATCTGAACGTCAAAGATACCGGCCCGGTGAAGGATTCTTTGTGCCGCTTCGGCTCCTGTCATTCCGGAAATACTTCTTACCCTGGAATATTTATCAAAGGTCGATCTTACCTTTGCCTGTGCCGCCAACGACAAGACAACTCCGATCAGCACCAATATATATGTCGGGTCAAAATAATAGAAAGGATATCCCATAAAATCACCTCTTTTAAATATCTTGTTTCAGTAGAAAAAATTATATTCAATCTTATAAATTTATGACTAATTTATGTCAAATCATCCGAGAACAATTCCTTTTTCTATTTTGTATCCTCTTAAGAATTCGTCTGCGGATAATCTCTTTTTCCCTTCCAGCTGAAGTTCCAGAATTTCAAGCGCATCCTTTCCGGTCATGACAACTATGGAATCTTTGTTTACTTCCACTACTTCTCCGGGTTTTGCGCAGGCTGAATACTCCTTTACCGCCGCTTTCCAAAGTTTCAGGGTTTTGCCGTTTAGTTTCGTATAAGCGCTGGGCCATGGGTTAAGCCCCCTGATTAACCGTTCAATATACGCAGCCGGTTTGGTAAAATCAATATTTCCCATTTCCTTGTCCAGCATTTTTGCATAAGTAGCCTGTGAATCATCCTGAGGAACTCTTTTAGCCGTTCCTTTTTTTATCTGTTCCAAAGCTTTAACCAGCAGTTTTGCTCCCAAATCAGCCAACTTGTCATGAAGGCTTCCTCCGGTTTCGTCTTCACCGATTGGAACCTTTTCCTGTAAAATCATATCGCCGGTATCCAGTCCCACATCCATATGCATTATGGTAACACCGGTTTCTTTTTCTCCGTTAATGATAGCCGCCTGTATCGGTGCCGCCCCACGGTATTTGGGAAGCAATGAAGCGTGGACATTTATACAGCCGTAAGTTGGAATATCCAGAATATCCTTAGGTAAAATCTGGCCGAAAGCCGCCACAACAATTACCTCCGGTTTTAAATCCCTTATCTTTTGAATAAATTCCGGATCCTTAACCTTTGCAGGCTGATAGATCGGAAGGTTTAGTTCAAGAGCCGCTTCTTTAACTTCCGGAAAACTTAATTTACCCCCTCTTCCCTTGGCTTTGTCGGGTTGAGTGACAACACCTATTACTTCATGACCGGCTTTTACTATTTCCCGCAAGGTATTTACCGCAAAATCCGGTGTACCCATAAATATAACCTTCATGCCGCTTTTTCCTTCCTTCTTTAAATGATAGCTACTATTTATCCGTCAGTTTATTATAATTAATATAATAAAAATTAAAATGCGAATATTTACAATCAATCTTCAGAAAGCTAAACCACATTAATTATTAAGATATATCTTATGTTGTTATAAATTCATTTAAGTAAATATTTCATCTATAATTATAACTGCAATTACATAGTAAAATCTACATTTTCATTAAATTTTAAGAAAACTTTATTCCTTCCTTAATAGACCCGGTTGTACATATATACGGTTATTCGTCCATTGCTTCGTCAGTGTAATCGTCATCTATATCATCATCTTTATATACATCCTTAAGCTCACCGGTTACCTTTTCCACATACAGGATACCGTTAAGATGGTCAATTTCATGACATAAAGCTCTGGCAAGTAGTTCTGTACCTTCAATTACAAACTCCTGCATATTTCTGTCATAAGCCTTAACTTTCACATAATTGGGCCTTTCTACAACTCCGACTTTTCCGGGTATGCTTAAGCATCCTTCTTCTCCGATCTGACACCCTGATGTTTCGATAATTTCGGGATTAATTAAAACAATCGGATTATTTCTTTCATCTGAGACATCGATAACAATCACCCTTTTTAATACTCCTATCTGTGGTGCCGCAAGTCCTACCCCGTCGGCATTATACATGGTTTCCAACATATCGTCGATTAATACAAGCAGCTTTTCATCTACCGTCTTTACTTCTTTGCTCACCTTGGTAAGCACACTGTCACCAATTTTTCTTATATTTCTTATTGCCATTTTTATCTCCCTTTCTTATAACAATTAAATCACTAATAAACATTCATCGGATTGAAATCAAACTGAAGGCTGCAGCCTGTAAATTGTCCCAATTCCTTAAAGTATTCTTCAAGATAATTCTTAAGTTTTATAAGTACTTCATAGTTTCCGTCTTTGATATATATAACCCTGCGGTAAATATCCATGGCTTTCGATATTGACGCAGGAGCAGGTCCTATAACATTAGATTTAAAATTTTCGGTACGGATATGCTCTTTTAAAGCTTCGCCTATTCCGGCTATTGCCCGGTCTGCCAGTTCCTCATCTTTTGCGGTAACAAGAACCAAAAGAATATGGGCTGCGGGAGGATAATTCAAAAGCTGCCTGTAAAGCATCTCCTGTTCGTAGAATTTTCTGTAATTGCCTTCAGCCGCCGCAGTAACGGTATAATGATCCGGATGATAGGTCTGTATAACCACCTCACCGGGAATTACATCCCTACCTGCCCTGCCTGCTGCCTGGGAAAGCAACTGGAAAGTTCTTTCGCCGGCTCTGAAATCCCCGGCATATAAAGACAGGTCGGCAGCAATGATTCCCACCAAAGTAACCAAAGGAAAATCATGTCCTTTCACTATCATCTGGGTTCCTACCAAAATATCCGCCTGATGGTTTGCGAATGCGGACAGGATTTCCTGATACCCACTCTTACCTTTTGTGGTATCCATATCCATCCTGAGGACTCTGGCCTTGGGAAATTCCTTCTTCACCATTTCTTCAACTTTTTGAGTACCGGTGCCGAAA
>CAZIHC010000075.1:0-9318 GCA_964538605.1 uncultured Herbinix sp.
AACTATCATTTTCACATACCACACCATCTATATTAGTATTATTCCAACCTTTTTTCATTATTAGATATAACTTAAAAAACAGTATCTGTTCTGTTGTCTTTTATTTCTAAAAATAGTAATATATAGTTAATTTCGGATTAAACAGTATTTAATTGATAAATGGATGACAGATAGAAAGGAGCCGTATGATATTCTAAAAATATCATACAAACAGCCATGTACTATATTCCATTATTATTAACTGTTATTGCCAATGTTTTATATCATATCGCTCAAAAATCTACCTCAGAAAAAATAAATCCTATGTTTTCTCTTATGATTACATATGCAATCGCCTTCGTCTTAAGTTGTATTTTATTCTTCTTTATGAAAGGCGAAAAGTCATTAAATAAAAATATCAATGAACTAAACTGGTCAAGCGTTTTATTGGGGTGTTCCATTTTACTGCTGGAACTTGGTTTTTTATTGGCATATCGGGTAGGATGGAACATAGGAACAGCCTCATTTATATCCACGATTGCTGTTACCTTGGTTTTAATTCCGATCGGGTTATTATTTTTTAAAGAAAGTTTTAATCTTTCTAAATTGATTGGAATTGTCCTTTGCATATTAGGGCTTATATTATTAAATAAGAAATAATTACATATAATAATTCACTCTTATATAAAAATTGGGTTGTGGCATAATTAAAGAGGATATAGATATAACTGTAATGCACTGTAAAAAGAATATCTTGTAAATTTTTGCGTCATAGTCAACTTTTGTGTCGATAATGACACACAAAATTATATAAATATCCTTTTATCAGTGTGAAAACCAAATAGTTAATTGGTTTGGTTATATCTATATCCTCTATATCCTCTTTATCCAGTTGTGCGACGACCCAGTTTTTGCCGTAACATTACTTCATCTTTTAATTTTAATGCCCCGTTTGTTATTCAGGTCTTTTTCCCAACACAACATTCAATTCTTTTTCCACATATTGGCCGTTATTCAGCTCTTTTATTTTAAGAACCACTTCATCGCCAGGCCTTGAATAAGTAAGAACGTTCAGTAAATCATCGATAGTTTCTATCTTTATATCGTCAAAACCTACTATTATATGGCCGGGCTTTAAACCTGCCTTTTCTGCAGGTGAATCTTCCACGACATCATTAATAAATATTCCTACAGGTATATTATATATCTTTGATAAATCTTCGGTAACATTTTGGGCTGTTTCAACATTTATCCCAAAAAAGCCCATTTCTGAAACTTCTAAGGCTTTGTTGTTCATAAGCAAATTAATCATAGGTATTGCATCCGATATGGGGATAGCATAGCCCATTCCTTCCACATTTGTATCTGCCAGTTTAACCGAATTGATTCCTATTACTTCACCGTAGATATTTAATAATGCTCCCCCACTGTTTCCGGGATTTATGGCAGCATCGGTCTGAATCAGTTTCATTTTTAAACCCTGGACATTAAGCTCACGTTCAAGGGCGCTGATATATCCCACAGTCACAGATTGTCCGTATCCCAAAGCATTGCCTATGGCTATTACCATTTCACCTGCTTTTAAATTATTTGAATTGCCCAGACGGGCAACCTTAATTGAGTTTAAAGTTTCTTCCGACAAATCTTCTATTGCCACTTCCAAAACAGCCAGATCGCTTCTGGAATCGGTACCTTTTATACTTGCTTCAGCCTTGCTGTCATCCGCAAAAACAATTTCTATTTTTTCAGCTTCATTTACTACATGATTGTTGGTAACAATCAAAATGTGTGAATCACTTTGGCCTATAATTATGCCTGAACCGCTTCCGACCACAGGTTCATTAAATCTTCTGCCAAAGAATATATCATAACTGGTAATTATATCTGTTGCATTTATTGAAACTATAGATGGCATAACCTTGTCCACTATATCAGAAACATCGGAAATAATACCGTCTATCTTGCTGTCTGTATAAATCACCATATCATTGTCCGACGACTCTGAAAGGTTACTGTCCTCGATTTCATCGTTGTCCTGTTTATCAGTTTTCATATAATCTCTGCCGCCAAGGAAAAAATAATGATATCCTGTAACTGCAATACCTGCAATTATACCGAAAATAAGGGCTGCTGCCGTTAGTCTAATAAACCTGCCAAACCTTCCCTTTTTCTTTTTCCCTTCGTCCTTTACCTCCGGTGTCGGATAAATCCTATTAGGACTGTCCTCAGCCATCCGCCAATTTACGTGCTGATTATTGTAAGGATTATTTATATTATAATTATCATTATTGTAATTATCGTTCATATTTTTTCCTCCTTCAAAATCGTAACCACCTCTATGTCTGTTATTCTAGCAGCTATTTATGTTTTCTTTGTGATTAGATTTTGAAATATATTTTAAATTGCTTATTGGACCGGTACATAAGTTCCTAAAATTTTCATTTCCAATGCTTCTTTTTTTATGCTTAATAAGGCATTTTTTACTTCAAGATCCTCCAGAGAACCTTCAAAATCTATAAAGAAACGGTATCTGAAAGCCTGGCCTTTTATCGGCCTTGATTCGATTTTTGTTAAGTTTAAATTGTTATGAATAAAATGGGACAGCATATGATAAAGGGCACCGCTTTTATGAGGAAGTACAAAGCATATGCTTATCCGTTTTGCATTCCTGATATAATTTCTTTTATTTGATATAATGATAAATCTTGTTTGATTATGCTCCTCATTATGTATGGAGGATTTAAGTATTTTTAATCCATAGGTTTCTCCGGCTCTTCGGCTTGCTATGGCTGCCTGAGAAATATCATTTTCCATACTGACTTTTTTTGCAGCCCCGGCAGTACTGCCTCCTTCGACCAATTCCCAGTGCGGATACTGTTTCAGAAAATTTGAACACTGCAATAAGCCCTGGCGGTGGGAATAAACCCTCTTTATATCCGATAATTCTGCATTCGGAAGTCCCCAAAGAATATGATTAATAGCTACCACGTGTTCACCGATTATATAATTATCATATTCCGCAAGCAAGTCAAAAATATCCGACAGAGTACCGGTTGAGGAATTTTCAATGGGAAGAACGCCGTAATCTGCCTTGTTATTTTTAAGGGCTTCCATGACTTCTTCGAATGTACCCATAGGAATCCCTTTTCCCTTACCGTCAAAGTATTCCAGCATGGCCTGTTCGGTAAAGGAACCTGTTTCTCCGTAGTAAGCAATAACGGTATCGTCCCCTGCTTCGAATTCGTCAACGGCGGTAAAACCCAGATCGTCTGCCGAATTAATTGCTGCATATTGGGTTCTTCTGCTGATAGCCATTATTTGTGCGAATAATTCCGTAACCGCATCTGCATTTTTATGATTAGCTAAAGAATTCCTAATCTGACTTAACTTTTCTTCTTCTCTTGCCGGATCATAAACCGGGATGCCGTTTTTTTTCTTATACTCCGCTATTTTTAAAACAAGATCTATTCTGTATTCAAAAAGCTCCCTCAGCTTATTGTCAACTTCATCAATTTCATTTCTCAATTTTAGCATATCATTCATAAATTTCCTCCGCTGCAATTAATTTTATCTATATTTATTATTCCTGTGTTAATTGTAGATTCCCTCGGGCCGATATATAATATGTACAGCTTTATTTATAATAAAATTGGAGGGGTCCTATTTGTCAACCATAAAAAAAGTCTTGCTTACACTTTTTATAATTACAACTTTGTCATTAGCAGGCATTCTTTTATATTCATGGAATCGTACCTTCCCCAATGATGAGGAACTTACAGGCAATACGGCAGGTAACGTATATAATGGCGGCCTGTTTTGTGAAAAGGACGGTATAATCTATTTCAGCAATGATAAAGATAACGGCAGCCTTTACATGATGAAGTCTGATGCTACCGATATTAAAAAGCTTCATGATGACAGAGTTGCTTATATAAATGTCGATGATAATTATATATATTATATTCGTGCCGTTGATACCAAAACTGTTAACTCAGGAAGCAGTTTCCCTTTTAACAATACAGGTATTTACCGTATCAACCGAAACGGTAAAGACCTTAAACTTATCAGCAGCAATCCCGGCAGTTTTATTACTTTAAAGGGAAATCATCTGTATTATCAAAATTACAGTGTGGACAAAGGTGTAAACTTATACCGCAATCAGACTGACGGTTCCCTTCAAAGGATGCTTTTGACGGAACCGGCAATACCTGCTGCCGTAATAAATGACAGATTATATTATACCGGGGCTGTTTCTGATTATAATATCGGTTACCTTGATTTATCCAGCTTTACAACCGGCACATTTATCGAAGGTGATTTTGCTTACCCCGTCTTTTTCGGTGATTATATATATTATATCGACCGGTCCGCAGGTACCATAAACAGGATGAACCTTGACGGAACGGATCGTATTGTACTTGTAAACGAAAGGTGTTCCGCATTTAATATTACCAACTCCGGTAAACATCTTTACTATCAGGTGGACGATACGGACAACAGTAAATTATGCCGCATGAATCTTGAAACAACCGAAGTCGAGGTTTTGCTGGAAGGACATTTCAAGCAAATCCATGTAACAGAAAAATATGTTTTCTTTAAGGATATCGACAATACCAACACTTATATAGTATCGGCAGACGGAAAAGCAAAGGTCAGCATTTTTAATCCGCCGGACCTAAACCGATAATAAAATGATAAATTACCGGTTTACCATGGACAAGATTTCTGTGGTAAACCTTATTTTTTTACTGATACAAATATTTATCGTTTTTCTGTATCTTTGAGGTTATTATTTTTACGTATTCTTATTTCGTTCATTAAATCCCCCAGAAATGACAAGGAACCGAAAGCAAAAATAATATCGTCTTTCTTTGCTTCCTTATAAGCCATATTCAGAGCCTGCCTGATATCAATTCCGTCAAAGACATTGCCGCAATATTTTGCAGCCTCGCCCTCAAGTTTATCCGAAGGCAAGGCCCTGGGGTTATTTGGAGTTATGGTAATAATAGTATTTGCCAAAGGAGCCAGAATCCTTAACATGCTACTGTAATCCTTATCCGCCAATACCCCTATGATAAATATTAATCTCCGATTTGTAAAGTACATTTCTATAGATTCCCTAAGTCTTACGGCAGCCTCCTCATTATGGCCACCGTCTATAAAAACATCGGGATTATTTGCAACCTTTTCAAACCTTCCGGGCCATTTTGCCATCCACAGGCCTGTTTTGACGGCATACTCATTAATATTATATCCCAGACTGTCCAAAACTTTGGCTGTCCGGACAGCCAATACGGCATTCTGCACCTGATGCTTTCCCAAAAGCCTTATCTTATAATTTTTAGTAATATTTTGATCAGTATATGAAAAATCGGTGTAATTTATATTATACCGTATATTTCCATCTTTCCCTCTGTCGGCAATAATCAAAGGTATATTAAGTTCATCTGCTTTCCTTTTAAATACCGACAGCACTTCCGGCTTCTGACTGCAGGTTATTGCAATTGAACCTGGCTTCATTATACCGGCTTTCTCCATGGCAATCTGCTCAATGGTATTCCCGAGATATTGCATATGGTCAAAACTAACTGAAGTAAAGACACTGCATACCGGTCGCGATACTACATTTGTGGCATCCAGCCTCCCTCCCATTCCGGTTTCCAGGACCATGAAATCTACTCCCTTTTTAACCATATACAAAAATGCCATGGCTGTTTCAATCTCAAAAGAAGTAGGATGCGAAAGTTTTTCTCTGACCATGTCCTCACAAACAGGTTTAATTATTCCTATAAGCTCCTGTATGTCTTCTTCAGAAATATATCCGGTATATAAATCAGGCTCTTCTGCCCCTTTTTCTTTATTTCCTGACAAATCATTTATGTTATTTTCACCGGAATTGAAAATCATATCCGGAGTATTGCTGATATTAATTTTATCGTTACTGTTTACCAAGTTTGTATAAATATTTTCATCTTTAATTAATTCCGTATTGTCGGCTTGATGCCTTATTTCCGATATCTGAATCATTTCTCTGTAAGAAAATACAGACGGAGAAATAAAACGTCCAACCCGGTAACCTGCAGCACAAAGGATAGCTGTAATAAAGGCTGCCGTAGATCCTTTTCCGTTGGTTCCCGCTATATGAATAATCTTTAGCTTGTCCTGCGGATTATTAAGTCTTTGCATCAATTCTCTTATATTTGTCAGGCCGAGAATTGAACCGGATTTTTTTGCCTTTTCTATAAAATCTAAAGCTTCATTATATGTCATCATCTTTCTCCTATAAAACGGCTTTATTTTTGTTGCTATATACAGTAATCAGTTTGCGCTTCCTGCAGCAGCGTTTACAATTATTAAATTAACTAAAACTTTAATCATTAACGCTACTAACATAATTTTTTAGTATTTAATTATTTATCTAATGCTTTATTTCTTAAATTTTATCACTTACTCTTAATCTTTTTTGCCCTTAAAAATATAAAATTTACTGAATATATAGTTTATTACAATTACTATTACCGCCAGTGCCCCTTTGACAAACCATCGATAAACTCCTAAAACTTCTACAAACAGATACATACCTGCCTGTTCAACCACTAAAGTAACAACCCTGGCACTAAAAAATTTAATAATTTTAACGGTTTCATCCCGCGAATTCTCACTTTTTGAGTGGAAAACATTCCATTTATTCACTATATAAGCAAAAGCCACCGCTATTATCCAGGCCAGACCGTTGGCTATCAGATTTGACAAACCCAGTCGATACAGAATTTCGTAACTGATTAAGTTTACCAGTGTGGTGCATATTCCTGCTACAGTATAGGAAATTGTTTCTTTATTTATTATCTTTTTTATAAGTTTATTCATTTTTTCCTCCGAAACAGTACATAAATATATAATAATCTTGTAAGTTACCTATTACCATTTTTTTATCTTATATTCATAATCAAATATACCATACCCTGACAACCCGGTTTCGTCAAGAAAAATATATTTTTTGCCAATTTATAAAAAAAGATTTCCTAGATGTTTTTGTCATTCCTAAAAAAAGGATAAATTTGGTACCCAATATCCCAACACTTGGCCAAAAGCCTAAAAAAAGAACTGTCAAAATTATTATGGAATACAGATAAATAATACTTTATCGTATCCCCGTATAATTTGCGACAGTTCCCTGTTTATTTTATTATTCAAAACATTCCCTTAATTTTTTTAATGCCTTTTTTTCAATCCGACTGACATAACTCCTTGAAATACCCAGTTTTTTTGCTATTTCTCTTTGGGTTACTTCTCTTCTTCCTATTAGCCCATACCTTAAAGATATAATCTCCTTTTCTCTGTCTGTTAACACTTTATCTATTACATTATATAATTTTTTTATATCTTCTTCCAAAACGATATTTTCTACAATATCCGTATCTGTTTCTTCAATTATATCCAACAGATTGATTTCGTTGCCTTCTTTATCGGAACCTATAGGATCATACAGATATACTTCCTTATTCAGTCGCTTGTTGCTTCTTAACATCATAAGAAGTTCATTGTCAATACAGCGGGATGCATAGGTAGCCAGGCGAATCCCCTTTTCTTCGTCAAAAGTATCGATCGCTTTAATCAAACCTATCGTTCCGATCGATATTAAATCATCCGTTTCCTTGTCTGACATACTATACTTTTTAACTATATGGGCTACAAGCCTTAAATTATGTTCAATCAATATGTTTCTGGCTTCTTTATCTCCTGCTTTGCATCGTAGCAGATAATCAGCCTCTTCCTTTGTACTTAACGGCTTTGGAAATGATTTCACGAAGATAGGCACCCTCAATGCTTAATGATTCATTACTATACTATGAATATAAATGACATAAAGTGCCTATCCATCTTAAAAAAGGACAAAAAGAGCAAAAGTACTTTCAATATCGTCGAAAAAGCCTATGCCTGTATTACTTTAAGCCTGCTCTTTTCGTCTTAATATATCATAAGGATAAAGCTTAACTCCCAGATCGATATAAATACTTTGCTTAGGATGTGGACAGCTGTCCATATCGTTACCTTCCTCATCGGTAATCTTTTTTACGACAGCGGTAATAGTCTCCCAATTCGGCCTGATAACCTCTATCTCTTCCCCGACAAAGAATTTATTTCTCTGTTCCAGATTATACAACCCGTCTCTTTCGCCTGTAATGGTTCCCAAATAAGTATATGATTTCTCGTAAGTGCTTCGGTCATATATCTGGTCCTCATAAGTTGGCTTATTAAAGAAAAAGCCGGTGGTAAACTGACGATTGACCCCTTTTTTAGCCTCTTCCAGATATAAGGCTTTATTTTTTTCATAAAGCTCGGGGTCTGTAAAATAATCATCAATTGCCTTTCTGTAACTTCTTGCTATAGTAGCCACATACAGTGCTGTTTTCATTCTTCCTTCAACTTTAAAGCTGTTAACTCCGGCATTGATAAGCTCAGGTATATACTCAATCATGCACAAATCTTTGGAATTAAAAATATATGTTCCCCGTTCGTTTTCCTCAATAGGAAGATACATCCCGGGTCTTTTTTCTTCCACCAGGTGGTATTTCCATCTGCATGAATGGGTACATTCGCCCAAATTGGCATCCCTTCCGGTAAAATAATTGCTAAGAAGACACCTGCCGGAATAAGCTATGCACATAGCACCATGAACAAAAGCCTCAATTTCCATATCATCCGGAATGTTTCTTCTAATTTCAGATATTTCCTTTAAAGACAATTCTCTGGCGGCAACCACCCTGGTTGCCCCCATGTTGTACCAAAATCTATAAGTGGCATAATTGGTATTGTTAGCCTGGGTACTGATATGAACATCAATTTCAGGGGCCACTTCTCCTGCAATCGAAAATACCCCCGGATCGGTTATAATAAGCGCATCCGGCCTGTCCTCTCCAAACTCCCTAAGCTCTTTAAAATATTTTCTTATTCCTTCAAGATCATCATTGTGGGCCGTGATATTGGCGGTAACATAAACCTTTTTGCCATGCCTGTGGGCAAAGGCAATCCCCTCTTTCATTTCATCCATGGAAAAATTCTTTGCTTTAGCCCTAAGCCCGTACATATCCCCGCCTATGTATAAGGCATCGGCCCCATACATTACTCCTATTTTAAGAGTTTCCAGGTCCCCTGCCGGCATTAAAAGTTCCGGCTTTCTTCTGTCTGAATTCATAATATCCTTCTTTCTTTTACAATAGCCTTAAAAAATATAAATCTTTATATTTACTGTGTGTCTTTTCATTTTAATACTTAAATTTAAGATCTGTTGTTTTTAATCATAAAAAATATTTTATAACAATTCATGGATATTTCGTT
>CAZIHC010000076.1:0-9260 GCA_964538605.1 uncultured Herbinix sp.
TAAGCTCTTTGCCTAACCTATAATAAAATTTAGCCAAAAAACCGGAAAAGGTCTAAAAAGGAGGTAAATATGAAAAAAATCCTAATACTCATATGTATTTCTCTGTTCTTTACGGCATGCGGCAAAAATGCCACGGAGCCTGCAGAGATCCGGTTCTTAACAAATCCTCTGCCAATGCCTACGAACAGGATTCCGTGGAAATATTTATGGATGAAAATAATGACAAAGCAACTTCCTATCAAGAAAATGATGTCCATTACCGGGTAAATTATGATAATTATAAGACCACCGATGCCGGTGACCCTGACCGTTTTTATACTGCTGCCGGTCCCTTGACAGACAATGCCGGCAACCAGATCGGCTATATAATCGAATCAAGCCTTTCATGGAGCAAAACACCTGAAAATAACACAGTTATAGGGTTTGAAATTCAAATAAACGATGCGGATGCATCCGGTATGAGAGTCGGAACCGTAAATATTTTTGATACTACCAACACCGCCTGGTCTAATCCAAGCAGTTTGGGGGAATTAATTATGACAGGAAAAGATAAAGAAACAAACGCTCTGACAAATCCTTATAAACTTACTTCCTATTTAAATTATGTCGAAGGAATTAATCCGAAAGGATATATAAACCGTGATATACTTACCGAACCAGTAAATGCGGCAAAAAAAGTCCTTGCTAATCCTTCGGCAACCCAGGAAGAGATAAATGCAGCTTTGGACAATTGCAATTTGAACATTCTTTAAGTTTTCCTTTAACTTCTTTTTATCATTCTAACCGGATTTTAACTTGACGATTTCTTTCATTCATAATAAACTTGAAACTGTAATAGGTTGTAAAAGCAACGAATCACCGATACATAAGGAGGGATAAACATGGGAATTCTTTCAAGATTTAAAGACATTATGCAAAGCAATATTAATGCACTTCTGGATAAAGCCGAGGACCCCGAAAAAATGATAGATCAGTGCTTAAGAAACTTAAATTCCGATCTGGGCAAGGTAAAATCCGAAACTGCCGCTATTATGGCCGAGGAGCAAAGGGCAAAAAGAGCATTGGATGAATGCAATGCCGAGATTGAAAGAATGCAGCAATTTGCAATTAAGGCATTGGAAACCGGTAATGAAGACGATGCCAGAAAATTTTTGGAACATAAAGCATCCTTGGTTTCCAAACAGGCCGGTTTGTTGGAAGCCTATGAACTTGCCAAAAATAATGCGGATCATATGAGGCAGATGCATGATAAACTGGTTTCCGACATAGCCGAACTGGAAGCAAGGAAAGACATGATTAAGGGTAAGCTTGCAGTGGCAAAAACCCAGGAACGAATCAATAAGATGAGTTCTTCGGTAGCAAGTGCCAATAACTCCATTTCAAGTTTCGAAAAATATGAAGAATTGGCAAATAAAGCTCTGGACAAAGCCAATGCCATGGCCGAGCTTAACCGCTCCTCGAAAAATCAGACCATTGAAGATCTTACCAAGAAATACACCTCCGATATATCGGTGGATGACGAACTGGCAGCGTTAAAAGCAAGTTTAAATAAATAATCCGGTTAAAATGTCCGCCAATACGAAGAACATACCTTCTTATTTGCGGACATTTTTTAAATCATGGGCAAGGAGAGAAGTGTTATGGTAACACATTATAAATGTCCCAATTGTGGGGCAGACATGGAATTTGACGCAAAGTCGGGAAAGCTTAAGTGCCATAGTTGCCAAAGAGAAGAAAGCATAGAAAAAATGGCAGGCTTAAAGGATATTCCCGAAGGTGCCCAGGTTTCATACAATATAGAAGATGAGGACAGGAAAGCCGAGCAAGCTTTTTTTGAAAAAGATTATGAAGATCCATCATATGAAGATAATCCTACCCACCATCATACTTTTTCTGAACATGAAATTACAGAATACCATTGTCAGAATTGCGGTGCGGTACTTATTACCGAACCGCAGACAACAGCCACCAGATGCAGTTTCTGTGGCGCAGGCATAGTAATCAGTGAACGCCTGTCGGGAACTTTTACCCCGGACTATGTCATACCTTTTTCAATCACTAAGGACCAGGCTCAGGATGCATTTAAAAAATGGTGCAAAAAAGGTCTTCTTTTACCAAATGACTTTAAAGTTGCAGACAGGATTAAGGATATCACCGGCATATATGTCCCCTTCTGGTTATACGATTTAAACGGCAAAGGGGAAGCAGTGGCCACATGTACAAAAGTCCGGACCTATACCAGAGGCGACTGGATATACACCGAAACCAGATATTATAATGTTTACCGCAAAGTCGACCTGGATTATTTAAAAGTTCCCTGCGATGCTTCAAAAAAAATGGATGATACCATGATGGATAAGCTGGAACCATATTCTTACGGTAACTTAAAAGATTTTAAAATGCCTTATCTGGCAGGATTTATTGCCGAAAAATACGATTACGACGATGAACAACTGCTGCCCAGGGTAAAAAACCGTGTATATTCTTACGTGGAATCATACCTCAAATCAACTATTAGCGGATATACCACCGTACACTTTAACAAATTGGATATACATATTCGAAAAAAGGACGCAAAATATGCTTTATTTCCGGTATGGATGGTTTGCTATGATTACAAAAAAGCTGAACATATCTTTGCCATGAACGGCCAGACCGGCAAAATAGTAGGCAAACCTCCTATCAGCAAAGGCAAAGTTGCAGCCTGGTTCTTCGGTGTATCCGGCGGCTGTTTCATTTTGCTTCGATTATTGACCTTAATTTTTGGGGATGGGTGGTAATAATGACAGCAAATAAAATACTCATAAAATTAACTAAAAATTTCATCTTATATTTTGCTGTTCCTGTTATCATACTGACGGTTGTATGCGGGATTTTTCCAGACACCTTTACCGGGACAGCTTACGCTTCTTCTGATTATGTATCGGCTTATGAGAAAGGAAAACGCATTTTTGACGAAGCGGGCTTATTGTCCGATACGGAAAGAGAAGAATTGGAAACTTTAAGCAAAAAATACGGCGAGCAAGCCGGTATAGAAATAATTGTCCTAACCCATAACGATGCCCACGCCGTTTACCCGGAAAAATATATTGAAGATTTTGAGGACCTGCTTTTTGTTGGTGACCGGGTATATTTTCTGTACGATTTATATCGTGGGGAAATATTCATGGAAGGATATGGGCTGGCCGAAACCTATATTCATTCCAAAAGAATAGACAAAATATTTGACAGCATGGAAAACGATTTAAGAAACGGCAATTATTTTGAAGCCTTTAAAACATATATTATCCAGTCGGCTGCTTATATGGAAGATGATACTGAACTGAACTATGATCATTCTTATATATATGACATTCCTCCCGTAGACTTTGATTTGGACAATGAGTATATCTATGACGATTATGATTATAACTATCATTATGACAATTACTATAAAGCTGAACAGAAAAAGAATAACATATTATTTAACGTCTGGTTCCAGCTACTAATAGCTCTGCTTATCGGAGGGTCAGTCGTAGGTA
Source organism: uncultured Herbinix sp. (assembly GCA_964538605.1). Taxonomy (GTDB): domain Bacteria; phylum Bacillota; class Clostridia; order Lachnospirales; family Lachnospiraceae; genus Mobilitalea. The sequence goes on from CAZIHC010000076.1 coordinate 3,522, forward strand.
TTCTGGCTTATAGTTCGGGAGGAGTTATGACCGCAGGTGCCAGAGACTATCTGGACAGAAGCAAAGCCGGGCTTATAGGCTGTAAAGACCAATATACCCACTCCACCGTAACCAAAGTAAGAAAACCCAGCTCCGATTCCTCATCAGGCGGCGGTTTTAAAAGAAGCGGCGGATTTAATGCAGGAGGTTTCAGAGGAGGCGTTTCTTCAAGCGGCCGATCTCACAGTTCCGGAGGAAGGAAACTGTAATATAGCCGGTTTTATATACATAGATTTCCTGACAAGACGACATCAACCGTAAATTAAATAATATACCCGGAAAATCCGTTTACATATAAACTTTTTGCTGTTTGGGCTTTATTGACAGTAGTTTAAAGCACCCTCGGGATACGCTAAGATTAAAAATTTAAACATATTAAATAATGGGAGGTACACAAAATGGGACTGTTTTCCAAGCAATTTGCAAACGTGGTGGAATGGGAAGAATTCCGCAACGATATGATATTCTACAAATGGAGCAATAAAGAAATAAAAAAGGGCAGCCGGCTGATAATACGTCCCGGCCAGGATGCCATATTCCTTTATAACGGCAGGATTGAAGGTGTCTTTACCGACGAGGGCGATTACGATATTGAATCTCAGATTATACCCTTTTTATCCACCCTTAAAGGTTTTAAATTCGGCTTTAACAGCGGAATGAGGGCGGAAGTTCTCTTTGTCAATACCAAAGAATTTATTACAAAATGGGGAACCCAAAATGCCATAAACATTCCCGCTCCGTCCCTGCCCGGCGGTATGCCCATCCGCGCCAACGGAACGGTTACATTTAAGGTTTCCGACTATGTCAAGCTTATAGATAAGATAGCCGGTGTCAGACAAAGTTATCTGGTGGAGGACGTAAGACTCCGTATAACTGCTGTACTTGATCAGTTACTGATGAAATGGATTGTCAAAGAAGGCAAGGATATGTTTAACCTTCAGGCAAACTCCTTTGAAATTGCAGAAGGAATAAGAACAGACCTTGACATGCAGTTGTTTGACAGCGGTCTTTCCGTCACCGGATTTAATATAATGAGCTTCAATTATCCGGAAGAAATACAGAAAATGATCAACAAAAATGCATCCCACAGCATGGTGGGCGACCTGAGCCGTTATCAGCAGATCGAAATGACGGAAGGCATTGCTTCCGGAAAAGTAAGAGGCGGCAGCACTGCCGCCGATATGGCAGGCATGATGATGGGAATGAATATAGCAAACCAGATGCTGAAAAATATGACTGAACAGGCAAATGCAAATCCGGACCGGCAGGCCGGTGCCGGGCAAAATGCTTACGGTCAGACCGTATCATCAAAACCTAACTTCTGTCCCGACTGTGGCCATAAAACAGAAGGAGCTAACTTTTGTCCGAACTGCGGCAGGAAACTGATTTAAGATTATAAATAAGCCCGAAAAGACTTGTACCACTGAAGCAATAATTTGCTATCTGTACAAGTCTTTTTTAAACTTTTATTCCCAATTATCATAAGCATGAATTATTCTGAAATGTATGTAACGCTGTAAATTTTGTCATTATATATTTTTATACACTTTTAGGAAGTTCATTTTTGTAGTTTTCATAATATTCATCCAATGGATGAACTTTGCTCGAATCTATAAAAGATGACGAAAATCCTCCTGCCCATGTAAAAAAGATATTGGGCAGTTCATTGGCCGCAACCGCAGACTTAATTTTAGTCTTGTATGATTCGTTTTCGAAGCACAAAAGAACACCGCTTATCCGGACAAGGATAATTGGTGTTCTTGATATCCATTTGTTAATTATATCTGAATTTACTGTACTTTGAAAACCTCATCGTTTACGAGGCGATTAAGCTTTTCTGCGGCATCCTCTTTGGAATTTCCTTTTACCCCGAAATAAAACTTGATTTTCGGCTCGGTTCCTGAAGGTCTTACCGCGCACCATGCATCATCGTTCATCTCATAATATAGAACATCTGATTTCGGAAGATTGGTAGGAGTAACTTCTCCGGTAGCCAAATCTGTTATGGTATTATTTTTATAATCCCTTATTTTTAAGATTTGGTATCCGCCTGCGGTTTTAGGAGGATTTTTACGGTATCCTTCCATAATTGACTTAATCTTTTCCATACCTTCTATTCCTTTTAAGGTATAGGATACGGTTTTTTCCTCGTAATAACCATACTTTTTATAGATACGTTCCATTTGCTCAAAAAGAGAAATTCCCCGGTCCTTATAATACGCAGCTGCTTCACATAGTGTCATTACCGCCGAAACGGCGTCTTTATCCCTTGCATGAGTTCCCACCAGACAGCCATAGCTTTCCTCATATCCGAAGACAAACTCATAAGAACCGGTTTCTTCAAATTGTCTAATCTGTTCGCCAATATATTTAAAACCTGTCAGAACTTCGATAAGTTTCGCATTGTATTCCTTGGCTATTTGATCCGACATATTTCCGGAAACAATAGTTTTAATAAGAGCACTGTTTTTCGGCAGTATTCCTTTTTCAGCCTTTTGTGAGAAAATATATTCCGCAATCAGGGCACCGGTCATATTTCCGTTAAACAGCACAAATTTGCCGCTATTGTCCCTTACCTGAATACCCAAACGATCCGCATCAGGATCCGTTGCCAAAATAACATCGGCATTAACTTTTTCGGCAAGTTCAATTGCAAGCCTAAATACCGCAGGATCTTCGGGATTAGGATAAGCCACAGTGGAAAAATTAGGATCAGGCAGTTCCTGCTCAGGAACAACATATACATTCTTAAATCCCAGTTCGCTAAGAATCCTTCTTACAGGTAAATTACCGGATCCATGCAGAGGAGTATAAACTATTTTTAATTCTTTGCCTTTTTCGCTGATCGGATTGATAACAAGTTTCTTTAAGCTGTCTATGTACCTGTCATCAATTTCCTTGCCGATTACAGTCAAAAGGCCTTCCTTTATAGCATCCTCTTTGCTCATGGTCTTGGTTTCTGAAAAATCCTTAATCGCATTAACTTCACCTATGATTTCCACATCCCTGGGGGATGTTACCTGGGCTCCGTCTTCCCAGTATACCTTATAACCGTTATATTCCGGAGGGTTATGGCTTGCGGTTATAACTACGCCTGCAATACAACCAAGCTCTCTTACGGCAAATGAAAGCTGAGGAGTAGGTCTTAAGGATTCAAACAAATAAGCCTTAATTTTGTTGGCTGCAAGACAGAGGGCGGTTTCCAAAGCAAATTCAGGCGACATTCTTCTTGAATCGTATGCTATGGCAACACCTTTACTTTGTCCGTTCTGTTTTATAATATAATTCGCCAGGCCCTGTGTGGCCTTTCTAACGGTATATATATTCATTCTGTTTGTGCCTGCACCCAATATTCCCCTTAAGCCCCCGGTGCCGAACTCCAGATCTTTAAAAAATCTCTCTTTAATTTCATTTTCATTATCTTTTATTTCTTCCAGTTCTTTTTTGGTCTTTTCATCGAAGTACGGATTTGAAAGCCATTCATTATATCTTCTTAAATGTTCCATGCTTATCCCCTCGAATTTTATATTTTATCGTATTATATTATGTTCAAAATTATTTTTTCAACTCTAATTTTTAAAAAGAGAGGTAATGAACTTCCCAGCCCATCACCCCTCTTCCCTACAGCATATTGCTATTCTAATCCGGCTTTTTTCTTCACCGGCTTTGAAATATCATTTTGGTATCCACTAGGCCAAAGATTTTGATAAAATTACAGGCCATCGCTGTAGTCATCTTCGACAATACCCTTTAAATTAAATTCGGTTTCGGTCCAGTCGCCGTCATTGTGAGTTTCCCCACCGTGAGAGATATGAGCATCGTCTACACCGGGTATGCTGTCTTCTCTTTCCAGTTTGTCATCATCACTGGCAAATTTATCTTCACTGAAGACCACATCAGGTATTCCGTCTTCTCCTTCAAATACTTCATCATTAATACCGGTTACCTGACTTTCTTCGTTATCCTCATCGTTAAACAGGCTGTCATTTAAGCTTCCCTCAGGATAATCAAAGGTATCAAAGTCATCGGTATAACCGCCTTCCTGATACATATTATCGGTTGTATTATTATCCTGGCCTTCGGTACTTATCTTTACATTGCGGTATCTTTTCATACCGGTTCCTGCAGGTATTAATTTACCGATAATAACGTTTTCCTTTAATCCGATGAGCGGGTCTATTTTTCCTTTAATAGCAGCTTCAGTTAAGACTTTGGTGGTCTCCTGGAATGACGCTGCAGACAGGAAGGAATTGGTTGCCAAAGCAGCCTTGGTAATACCAAGCATTACCCGTTTGCCTTCGGCAGGTTTCAGACCTTTTTCAACCATAGCTTTGTTGACTTCCTCAAACTCCATAATGTCAACCAGTGAACCCGGAAGCAAATTGGTATCCCCGTTATTCTCAACACGGACTTTCTTAAGCATCTGACGAACTATAACTTCAATATGCTTATCGTTAATTTCAACACCTTGAAGGCGGTATACCCGTTGCACTTCCTGAATCATATAATCCTGAACCGCACGGATACCCTTTATCTTAAGAATATCGTGAGGATTTACACTACCTTCTGTAAGTTCGTCACCTGCTTCAATAGTGTCTCCCTCATTAACTTTTATTCTTGAACCGTAAGGGATAAGATATGCTTTGGATTCCATGGTTTCGGGGTTGGTTACTATAACTTCTCTCTTCTTCTTGGTGTCCTTAATAGTAACTGTACCGCCGAACTCTGCAATAATAGCAAGTCCCTTAGGCTTTCTTGCTTCAAACAATTCCTCTACACGAGGCAAACCTTGTGTGATATCGTCGCCGGCCACACCACCGGTATGGAAGGTACGCATGGTAAGCTGTGTTCCCGGTTCACCGATAGATTGCGCTGCTATAATACCTATAGCTTCACCAACCTGAACCGGTTCTCCGGTAGCCATGTTGGCGCCGTAACACTTAGCACATACACCGATACGGGATTTACATGTCAATACTGTTCTTATCTTAACCTTTTCAATGCCCGCATTTACTATAGCTTCTGCCCTCTTAGGCGTAATCATATGATTTGCTTTAACTATAACGTTGCCATCAGCATCGTAAACTGTTTCGCAGGCATATCTTCCGGTAATTCTTTCCTGTAAGGTTTCGATAACTTCCTTGCCGTCCATGAAGGCTCTTACCCACATTCCCGGTATTTCCTCGTCATGCTCATGGTCGCAGCAATCCGCCTCTCTGATAATTAAATCCTGAGCAACGTCAACAAGACGGCGGGTCAGATAACCGGAGTCAGCGGTACGAAGAGCCGTATCTGAAAGACCTTTTCTTGCTCCGTGAGCAGATATGAAGTATTCCAAAACGTCCAAACCTTCACGAAGGTTAGATTTAATAGGCAATTCGATGGTACGGCCTGATGTATCGGCCATAAGTCCGCGCATACCGGCCAACTGTTTAATCTGCTTATCGGAACCGCGGGCACCGGAGTCTGACATCATCTTAATGTTATTAAATCTGTCCAGTCCGGCAAGCAGTTTGTCCGTAAGCACACGGTCTGCTTCTTTCCAGGTATCTATAACCGTATTGTATCTTTCTTCTTCGGTCATTCTGCCTCGGCGGTACTCTCTGTTAATCCTTTCAATGGTAGCTTCCGCTTCGGCAAGAATTTCTTTCTTATCACTGGGCACTACCATATCGGATATGGATACGGTAAATGCTGCCT